>CALCHA010000681.1 GCA_937901265.1 uncultured Phycisphaerales bacterium | reverse complement strand
GATGTCAATCGCCATCCGGATCGCCGCCTTCATGCTCCCCGCATCCGCCCTGTTTTTCCCCGCGATATCAAAGGCCGTCCCATGGTCCGGGCTTGTCCGCACGATCGGCAAGCCGAGCGTCAGATTCACCGTCCCCGCGAAATCCAGCAGTTTTACCGGGATCAGCCCCTGGTCGTGGTACATCGCGACCACCAGGTCATACTGCCCCTGCGCCGCCTTCAGGAAAATCGTGTCCGCAGGAAAGGGGCCATGCGCGTCGATCCCGTGCTGCCGGGCCATCATGATCGCCGGTTCAATCAGCCGCTTTTCCTCATCGCCGAACTGCCCGTTTTCCGACGCATGGGGATTGAGCCCGCACACCGCGATCCGCGGCTTGTCGATCCCGAACCACTCCTTCAACGCCGTGTTCGCCAGATCCAGCGGGTCATACACCGTGCCGATCTTGAACGTGTTCCGCAGCTCAAAGAGCGGCACATGAATCGTGCACAGCACCACCCGCAGCCCCTTGTAGTCGGGAATCATCCCGCTCATGCCGGTCGCGCCCGCCGTCCTTTCGGGCTTTTCCGGCGTCGCCCCCGCCACGGGCCGCGGTGCGGCGAACATCATGGCATACCGCCGCGCCTTGGTGCGCTCCGCCAGCAGCTCCGTATGCCCCGGCCAGCGATCAAAACCCGCCAGCTTCCAGCTTTCCTTGCAGATCGGCGCGGTCACCACCGCATCGATCTTGTGTTTCAGCGCCGCGGCGATGGCGTCGCTCACAAAGGCCATTGACGCCTGCCCGCCCGCCCGGGATGCTCCCCGCGTCCCCAGGCCGAGGATGGAGAATTCGTCGTAATCAAGAACCACGACATCCTGCGCGTAGGGCGGATCGCGCAGCTTCTCCGGTAGCGTGGTCCCGCCGCCGATCAAGCCGTGAAAACGATCATGCTGGTCGCGCCACCAGAAAGGCTCGATCTCCGCGAGGTCGGCGGTGTAGGCCAGCAATTCGTTGAGCCCGAAGATGACGAAGCGCGCCCGGCGGCGCAGTTCCGGGTCCGCCAGCGACTTGACGATGATCTCCGCACCAATCCCCGCCGGATCCCCCATCGTGATGCCGATTGTCGGACGCACCCCGCTCATGTCAGGCCCAGCCATCGACCGGACGGGCGATCTTTGCCCGGCGGTGCGGCGACCAATACCGGCCCCTGGTGCGGCAAAGGTGGTCCCCCCGTGCCATTCATCAGCGTCATCCAATGCACCACCGTGCGCGCCAGAATGTCCGTCTCCACGTTCACCTGATCGCCCACCCCCAGCGCCGACAGCGTCGTCTTTTCCAGCGTCGCCGGGATCACCGCCAGCGTAAAGCTGTGGCCATCCGCCCCATTCTTCACCTCCGCGATCGTCATCGAAACCCCCTCCACCGTGACCGACCCCTTCGGCACGAGGCAGGGCGCGATCGACGCCGGCAAGTTGAAGGTGAGTCGCCAGTCGCCCGGATCGCTGCGGATCGCCGCCACCGTCGCCACCGCCTCCACGTGCCCCTGCACAAAATGGCCGCCGACATAAGAGGCCGGCTGCAGCGACAGCTCGAGGTTCACGCGGTCCTGCGGAATTTTCCGCCCCAGCGTGGTGCGGTTGAGCGTTTCGCGGATGACATCAAAAGAAACGTTTCCGTTGGCGATCTTCACCGCCGTCAGACAGACACCCGATACGCAGATCGAATCGCCCAGCCCGATAGGAGCATCGACCAGCTCGGCGAGGGAAACGGTCATCCGCTTCCCCGCCGCCGTTTCCGTCGCCGCCAGAACAATTCCCAACGCTTGCGCAAGGCCTGTAAACATCTGGGCCATTTTAGCCGCCACGATCAAAAGTCCATAGCCCGCGTCGATTATCCTTGCTCATGAGAGCCGCTCCTTTTATGGTGCGTTTCGCGTTTCCCGGCGCGGCGATAAGCTGTCAGCACCCCTTCTCTGCCGGAGATTCCATGCTCACCATCGTCATCCTCTTCCGCAACGCCGGCCGGCTCACCCGCGAATGCGTCGGTATCCTCCTCGACTCCCTCCGCGGCCTCTACCTGCACCAACGGGTCGAGCTCCTGCTCATCGACGACGCTTCCGAACCGGGCAGCGAAGTCGCCCCGCTGCTCTTGCCCTTAAAGGAAGCCTCTCCTTTTCCCGTGCGCATCCTCCGCTTTAACTCCCGCCAGCATTACACCCGCGGCCTCGCCCACGCCCTCTCGCTCGCCAAGGGGCACGTCCTCTTCATCAGCCACGACATGCTCGCCCCCCGCGCCTACATCCGCGGCCTCCTCCAGGTGGCTGCCCTCGACCCCTCCTATGGCATCGTTCGCGGCACCTCCACCTACGTCGATCTCTACCCGCAATACACCATCGAGCCCCCCGGCGGCATCGGCGATTCCCAGCAACTCAATAATTTCTCCGACTACATCGCCAATCGCTTCGGCCTCGCCGCCGATGAACATGACATCCTCACCGGCGACTCCATGCTTATCTCCCGTGCCGTGATCGACAAAATCGGCACCTTCGATCCCGCATTCTTCGGCTACTTCGGCGACATCGACTACGGACTGCGCGCCCAGCGTGCCGGCTTCAAAATTGTCTGCGCCATGGGTGCCTGGCTCTTCCACGAAGGTGCCGGCTACTACAACACCGAGGTCCAACGCACCGGACGCCCCATGCAGCAGGTCCAGGCCGACCGCATGAAGGTCGTCAGCGCTGCCTACCTCACCTTCCGCCAGAAGTGGAACCTCACCGGCGGTCCCCCGCTGCCCCCGCAGTACGTTTCCACCTCGGAAGTGCCCTTCAAAGCCCTGCGTGCCGCCCCCAATTCCCCGCCTCTCTTCCAGCCGCTTCTGCCGGAACCGACCCCCGACATCGCCCAATGGCTCTGAACAGTTTTCCCCGGCAACCGGCGCCGCCGTGCCTCTGCCCTTTCCCATCCGCCATCCAGCCTTTACCATTCCCGCCATGCCTCCGCCGCTTTATATCTTCGAAGACTCTCAGACCGATCGGCTCTTTCCGCTCACCTACAGCCGCGCCGCCTGTGAACTCCGCGCCGGTGCCCTCACCCTGCGCGAACGCCTCGCCCTCAACTTCCGGCGGCCCCTCGATGGCCTGTTCGTCCGGCCCGGCCTCGCGGCGCTGGCGGCGCGCGCCTCTTCCTCACCCGTCAACCCCACCCTCTCCGCCGCCCAGGGACTCCTCCTGGTCAACGCCCGCTGGCTCCTCTTCGCCTCCCAGGGCCACTTCGAAACGCCGCCCCCGGATACCGCCGGACTCGCGCAATCCACCATCGTCTGGATCCACCTCTCCCCCGCGCTCGCCGCCAAACTCGACCCCGCCCGGCTCCATGAAGCGCGCACCCTCGAAGCCCTCCTCCCTCACGTCCGACGCATCGCTTCCGCCGCCACTCTCATCGATCACCCCTGGCAGCTCCTCGACCACCAGCACGCTGCCATCATCGAAGATTTCGCCCGCCTCGGCCCCGCCAACCACGCCTTCCTCTACCCCGGCGTTCACCTTCTCGCCCCGGAAAACATCCACCTCGCCGCCGATGTTAAAATCTGGCCCGGCGCTGTCCTCGACGCTCAGGGCGGCCCCATCATCGTCGACGCCGGCGCCACCCTCCGCGCCAATTCCGTCATCACCGGCCCCTGCTATATCGGCCCGAACGCCCTCGTCCGCACCGGCGCCGACATCCGCGAGGATTGCTCCTTTGGCCCCGGCTCACGCGTCGGCGGCGAACTCTCCAACTGCCTCTTCCTCGGCAACGCCAACAAGCAACATCACGGGTTCCTCGGCAACTCCATCGTCGGCGAATGGGCCAACCTGGGTGCCGGTACCACCACCTCCAATCTCAAAAATACCTACGGCGAAATTCGCATGCCCATCAACGGCGTCGACCAGGCCACTGGCCGGCGCTTCCTCGGCTCCCTCATTGCCGATCACGTCAAGATCGGCATCGGCGCTTATCTCTCCACCGGCTCGGTCATCGGTTTCGCATCCCACATCATCACCCCGCGCCCGCCCCGTTTCGTCCCCTCTTTCGCCTGGGTGGGCGACGACGGCGTGAAACGCGCCAACTTTGAAAAGCTCGAGCAGATCGCCGCCACCGTCATGCAACGCCGCGGTGCCGCCTTCAGCGACGCCGACCACGACCTTTGGGTTCGCATCGCCTCCGAATTTTCCCAGTCTGAACACTATCCCTGGCCCGCCGAGTAACCCCTCCCGAGTATCCTCTCATGCCCGCCACCCAACCCGCCTTCCCCTTCAATCCCCGGACACTGGTTCTGCTCGTGGTGCTCTTTCTACTGATCTCCGCTGCTGCCATCGCCACCGACGCCCTCTCCCCGCGCCCCCGCGCCGCCCCCCCTACCCTTCCGGCGGCTTCCCAATCCCTTTAGTTCATAATCGCATTCTGCGGCACGCGCTTCTCCGGCTCCATCGTCTTGATCCGCATCGCCGTCTCCACCGATTTGCCGGCGGGCACCTTGGAATCCGCCGGGGCACGCACCAGCACGGTCGGATGGGCCACGCTGCTGTTGGGCAACGTCAGCTGCACCGTCCGATTTGCCGGCACCATGTTGTCGGGCAGCACCACCACCGCCACCGAGTTGGGCTTCTTCTCATCCACCAGCGCCACCCCGTAGCGATGCTTGTGCTCGTCCGTCAGATAGATCGGCGTCATCTCCGGATTCACAAACGCCGTCAACGCCTGATCACGCTCCCGCACCTGCGCCGCCTGCGCGCTGTTCAGAACCCCCGCCTCCTTCAGCTTGCTCTGCAACGAAACGTTGAAGTAGGCTCCCGCCATCAGAAAGAGCATCGCGGCATAAAAGCCCCAGCGGTAAAAGCGGCCCGTCTCGCGCGTCGCCTTGCGGTAGTCCTCCATCCGAAATGTCGCCGGAGCAGTCGCCTGAAGGACCCGCCCCCGCAGTTCCGCCGGCACGACCACCCCCGGGCTCGCCGCGGCCAGCCGCGCGACCGTCTCGCGCAGCTCCCGCTCCACCCGCCGCGAGGAATCATCCGCAACCGCCGCAAACAACGCGGAGTCCGCCGAGCCATTCGCTCCGATCGCCTCGCCGGCGGCCAGATCCATCATCTCTTGAACGTTCATGGGCATCTCCATCACTCGTCGGCAGGGACCGATGCGGCGTCAACAGGCTCTTCGCCCATCAGCTCCCGCAGCCGGTCCCGTATCTTGATCAACCCCAGCCTTATCCGCGTCTTGATCGTGCCCAGCGGCACGCTGAGTTTCTCGGAAATTTCCACGTGCGTCAGGCCATCAAAAAAGGCCAGCTCAATCGCATACCGCTGATCATGCGGAAGCTCCGCCAGCGTCCGCCGCACGTTGACTGCATCCTCCCGGGAAATCGCCAGATCGTCCGGCCAATCCTCGCCGTCGGGGGCATCCGGCAGGTTGTCTCCCACGGGCTTGAGCACGATCCCGGCGCTGCGCGAGCGGAGTCGATCCAGAATCCGCGTCCGCGCGATCATCATGATCCAGGCTTCCGGGCTCCCGCGCCCCGTGTCATAGTTCCCCGCCTGCCGCCACACCTGCACGAAAATATCCTGCGTCACATCCTCTGCCGCCGGGCGATCCCGCAGCATCCGCACCGCCAGCGAAAAGACCACCGACCCCATCGCGTCATACGCCCGCGCCAACGCGGCGTGCTCGCCCGCCGCCATACGTTTCAGATTATCAAGCAGTTGCGCGCTCTCGGGGCTGGACCGGCTCACGGATGGAAATCTCCTGGGGGATGAAGGCCTGCAGCCATTCGCTGCTGCGCCATGATCCTCACGCGGGACTCCCTTTGCAACCTGCTCCGACACCCCTCCAAGGGGCATTCGCACCCATCCATCCACGCCCCGGCCTGGCTGGCCATGGGCGGTCTCGGGCGGCGGTTCCAGGGTTGCAAGCGTCACGGAAAAACCTCGTTGCGGGCTCTCCAGACACTACGCCGCCGCGCCCCTCCAAGATTGCGCCGGCGCGTAAATGTCCCTCCCCTGCCCCCAAACACCCCCACTCCCCCCTTATTCCAGATAAATCGCGGCACCTGAGGTAATCGCCGGCACCTGTCCCCGCTTCGCCGGAATGTCCCCGCTGAAGAGCGCGAAGCTGGGGTTGATCTCCACCGCCGCATCCGCCTTCCCGAGCCCCCGGCAGCGGAAGGGGCAACGGCGTGAATGCGGCGGCCTCCACCACGCTCCAGACCCACGGTTGGTGGCTGGCGAGCCGGGCCTCCGGCCTCGTAGCCCTCGTCCTGGTGACGATCTCGGTCGGCCTCGGCCTGGCGATGGCCGGCAAGGTGATGCGCCGCCCGGGGCTCTCCAGGAAGCTGATGGCGATCCACGAGCAGACGGCGCTGGCCGGCCTGGTCGCGATCTGCGTCCACG
>CALCHA010000680.1 GCA_937901265.1 uncultured Phycisphaerales bacterium | reverse complement strand
GGGGGTGGGCTTCGATGAGTCTTTGTATGTAGACGCGGGCATCGTCGAGGGATACCTTTTGGGTCCACGCGGAGGGGGGGATTTTTTTCAAGTAAGAGAGTTCGGCGGTGGAAATGTCGCGGACTTCGTTATCGGAGAGGAAAAACTCGTACTGGGTGAGCAGTTGCCAAAGGCTGGCGGCGGCGTTGGCGTCGGTGACGGAGGCTTGGGCGCACCATTCGGGGTATAGGGTGAGCCAGACGAATTCGCCCATCATGGCCCGCATGTGGGGTCGTCGGAGTTGGTCGAGCATCTGAGTCTTGTCTTGGGAGCCGTCCCAGTGGTGGAGGGCGTCGCTGAGGGCGGGGGTGGTGGTGAAAAGTTTTTGGAGGAACGCGCGGTCGTCGTCGATGCGGTCGCCATTGGGATAGCGGAGGCGGAGTTGTTCGAGGGTCGCCCAAGCGGATTTGTAGTCGTGTTGCTGACCGGCTTGGAGTTGGAAAACCACAATGAGGGCCCTGTCGGAGATCAGGTCGGGGTGGTGGGCGTAGTAGGTGGAAAAGGGCTGGATGAGGGCGAAATCTTCCGGGGCCATGCCGACGCCGCTGGACTCGAAACGCTTGGAGAAGTAGCCAGCAGGGGGTTCGGTCGCGATCAGTTGTTTGAGAGCGTCGATGGCGCCGGGGGTGTTGTTGAGGGCGAACTCGGTCATGGCAAGCTGGTAGCGGATTTCGCCACGAGTGGCTTTCGTTTTGGGGTCTTCGAGGGCGGCGCGGAGGCGGTCGCGGTGGATTTCCCAGGTTCTGTCGCGCTCCACGAGTTTATCGAGGGCCGCCTTTTCGTCGGGGTCGGGGAGGGGGATGGTGGACGGGGCGGTAGTGGTGGCGGCCAGGCAACCTGCGAGGACCAGGATCAGCAGGGGGCAACAGCGAATGGTTGTGCGAAAGGATCCGTTCATGTGTGTCTCATCCGTTGATTGTCGAAACGCGATTTGTGGTAGAGACGTTTTTAAATAGCAACCTCCTTGTAATGGGTTGCCTCGATGCCGACGACCCCAGACGGCGCACTGGAGATTGACCGGTTCCATGCCATGTCCTTCGCCTTCCACGCTGGTACATCCGCGTGCACGAAATCGCGGACGTTGAACAATTAGTGTTTATTGAGCCAGCCGAGCGCGAATACTTTTAGCAGCGAGGCTGATTGCGGTGTTTACCTGTCCCCAATCGTTCGCTCCGTTCCACGTCCTTTTAATTCCTTCGAGCTCATCGGCGGTGTGCTCATCTCCGATTTGGCCGAGTATGGTCGCATCCTCCACAGTTGTCTCATCTACGCGCCCCGGTATGCGCGAAATCAAAACACCGCGCAAACGGTCCAATTCCATGCCGTCCAACCTGTCCACTGCACGCAATCGCGAGCCAAAATCTCCATCTGGATTGGCGGCCAATTCGAACGCGTTCGGCTTGGGATGAGCGATGGTGCATCCGCCAAGACAAGCTACCAGCAACGCAGTTAATGGGCGCTTTGCCACTGCCGCAATCCCTTCTGCCGTTTTTGCAAAGTCGTCCCATTTTTGAACTGCGATCTGCCACACTGCTGGCATCCTGTGCACGCCGTCCCGGACGACCCCCCCATTGCCTGACAGGTTCATCATGATCCACCCGCTACCGGTTCACTTCCCACACCAGGTGCGCCAGCTCCGGCAGGATCAGCCTGGTCATCGCCAGCTCCACCGCGTTGGGTGAGCCGGGGATGGAGAAGACCAGCGTGTGGCGCTCCGCCGCCACGGCCGCGCCCGAGGCGTGCGTCCCCGGCGGGGGGGTGAGGATGATTCCCGCGGTGGCGCGAGAGAGCAGAGCGCCCGAGCCGATGCTCTGGTAGGAGAGGAAGCGAAAAATTTCACCGAAGCCGGGCAGGGTTTTGTGGAGTTTCGCGGCGACGGCGTCGAAGGTGCTGTCCCGCCGCGAAACGCCGGTCCCGCCGTTGAGGATGATCGCTTGAACGTCGGGCCGCGCGGTGAGCTGGTCGAGGAGGGCGGCGATGGCGGCGGGATCATCGGGGGAGATGCGGTGGAAGGGGCAGGTGTGTCCGTGGGCCGCGAGCAGCTCGCGGATGAGGTGGCCGGAGTCGTCGGTGGCGTCGGTGCGGGAGTCGGAACAGGTGATGACGGCACAGGCGACCGCCCGCTGCCCCGCCGCCGCCTTGTGATCTTCGTAGCCCATGCCGCGCTGGTCTCCCAAGGGGTGCCGCCCGTTTTCCGCGGGCATCGCCGGCGGATCAGCGGTTGAATCGGAGGGGCCGCATGTCGACGACCTGGCTGGGCTCGCTGGCACCGCCGGGTTCGGAGACCATGATGCCGACGCAGGGGCCATCCGTCCAGTAACAGAGGGATTCGTCTCCCTCCGGCGTCATGGCCATCGGCAATTGGCCATCGCCGAAGAGGGGGAAGTCATTCACAGAGATAAAGAAGAGCGTGAAGTTGTGGTGGTCGGCGCGATAGCGGCCGAAGGCGGCGGGCTTGCCCACCAGCGTGGTGAGGCCTCCGCCGAGGAACTGGGTGCCCTTTTTGGGCTGGGGGAGGATGGCGAAGAAGGGGAGCGGGGAATTGGCGAACGTCTCGCCGAGATTGGAGGGCTGCGTGCCTGGAACCTGGAGGGGCGAATTGACGGCGGCAGCGGCGGCGGCGGGGAGCTTTTCGATGCGTTCGTACCCGCCCGCGGGGAGGAACCAGGCCGTGGCGGGAGCGAGGAGCATCAGCACGATCGCGGCGGCGGCGGCAGCGCGGAAGCGCGTCAGGAAGCGGCTATGCCGCCGCACCCTCGCCCGGGCCGGGATCTCCAGGAGCTGCTCGGTCAGTCCCGCCGGCAGGGACACCTGCAGGGCGTGGCGAAACGCTACCGCTTCTTTCAGCAACTGCTGATAACGACTCCGGATAGCGACGTCGGCGTGAGCCATGTCGGCCTCGAAACCCAGGCGCACGGGATCCTCGGGGGGCAGGAGGCTCATCGCCTCCAGGAATTCTTCAGTAAAGAGAGAAGGGTCTCTCATGGCTTCTCCAACGGCTGAGCCGGGGCAACCGGACGGCCGAGCACCGCTCGCAGAGCTTGGCGCGCCCGATGCAGCCGGGAGAGCACCGTCCCCAGCGGAATCTGCAGGCTGTCCGCCGCCTCTTGACAGGAATACCCTTCCATCACGACCAGAAGAAAGGGAAGTTTCAGGTCATCCTCTATTTGATCTAGTGCCCGCTGGACGAAGTCTGATTCGGCAATTTGTTTCACCGCGTCCGGCTGGGTCGATTTCGCCTGGTCGAGGGATTCCTGGTTGTGAGAGGGCTTGAGTCGCCGGGAGGAGTCGCGGAGATGGTGCGACCAGCGGTTGCGCAGAATCTGGAAGAGCCACGCCCGCGCTTTGTCGCGGTCCGCCAATTTGTCGCGGGACTTCCATGCCTCGAAGAAGGTCTCCTGCAGCAGGTCCTCGGCCAGTTCCCGCTTGCCACAGAGGCGCAGCGCCAGACGATAGAGCGCCGGAGCCCATTCGTGGACCCACGACTCATAGGGGTTATCGTCAGAATGTCGTGGGTTGGGCATAGCACTGGGCAAAAAACGGGCGAAAAGGAAATTGGGTAGCCGGGGCGAATAAATCGCGGGGGGCTGGGCACAAGAAAAGGACTGGGCAACGCCATCATAACAGGTGTGCCCGGGCCGAGGGGAGGGATTCGGAAGGACTAAAAGCCCAAAACGGGGGGGAGGGGAGGGATGCCCGAGCGTTTGAGTCGGGCCCGGGTGGGATTGCAGGTCGCTGCCCGGGCCCGCTTGTTTTTCTGGAAGGGGAGGTGGGCTATGGACGAAGCCGGCACGGGCTCCACGAAATTCCGCCCCGTGTGCGGAGGCGCCGCCGCCTGACCAAGAGGCGGCTGCGTCTGTTTTTGCCTCTGGTGCAGAAGGGGAGGGCGAACCCTACCGGTGGGGGTGGGCGGCAGCGGGAAATACAGCATGATCTTGCTGGCGGGGAGGGGGTCGGGTACCTTGCGGAGAGGGGAAGGGTCTGTTTTTGCCGGGAGGTGTCCTGTGAGTCGACCCAGCGTCGAAGCGTATGCGAGTGAGGCGGGGCGGGTGAGCGCGGCGATTCGCGGGCTGGAGGCGGCCGATTTTGCGGCCGTGCCAGTGGCGGGGACCTGGTCGATCGGGCAGATCGTGATTCACCTGATGGACTCCGATCTGATCGGGGCGGATCGGATGAAGCGCATCATCGCCGAGGAGAACCCGATGCTTATAGGGTTTGATGAGACGGCCTTTGCGAAGAAGTTGTCGTACGAGAAGCAGGACCCGGTGATGGCCGGGGAGATTTTCCGGATGAACCGGGAGCTGATGGCGGTGGTTCTGCGCGGGGTGGAGGAGGGGGCGTTCGCGCGGGTGGGGACGCACAACGAGCGCGGGCGGGTGACGCTGGGGGAAATGCTCGATCTGTATGTGCATCACCTGAACCACCACGTGGGATTTATCCGGCACAAGCGGCAGCTGTTGGGCAAGCCGCTGTAAACGGGCGGGCAGGAGTGCGGTTGTGGGCGATGAGGCGCAAGGGCGGCTGTTTGCGGAGGATGCGGGAGCCAAAACGGGCCCGCAGAAGCGCTTGCGCCCCCCCAAGCACAAGGCCCCGCCCCGCAAGCGGCTGAAGGGGGCGGTGCACCGCGAGTTTTCCGCGGGCTTCATCCTCTTCCGTGACACGCCCGGCGGGCCGCTGTTCCTGCTGCTCGATTACGGCAAGCACTGGGATTACGCCAAGGGGCACCTTGAGGAGGGGGAGACGGCGTGGCAGGCGGCGGTGCGGGAGCTGCGCGAGGAGACGGGCGTTCGGCAGGTGGACCGGGTGACACGCTTCGAGCGCGACATGCACTACTTTTTCCATTCGTCCAAGAAGGGGCAGGTGCACAAGACAGTGACTTACTTTCTGGGACGGACCAGGGTGGAGGAGGTGCAGGTATCGGAAGAACACACGGGTTATGCGTGGCTGGGGGTGGAGGAGGCTCTGCAACGGCTGACCTATGAAAACGCGCGGGAAATGCTGCGGGCGGCGCACGCGGCACTTGTGGAAAAGGGGCTGTGAATGGAGCGGGCGTTGGACATCGGCGCGGCATTGCGCTTTCCGCTGGACAAGCGGGCGTGGGGCGAGAAGGCCCTGGTGAATCTGCTGCTGGTGGCGGTCTGTTTTCTGATTCCGATCATCGGGCCGATCGTGGCGATGGGCTATGGTGTGCTGGTGGAGAAGGCGATGATCCAGGATCCGCAGGGTCCGTCGCCGCTGTTTGATTTCGGGAAGTTCGGGGAGCATTTAACGCGTGGGGTAAAGCCGTTTGTGGTCGGGCTGATGCTGCTGCCGCTGTGGTTTCTTGTGGCGGCGCTGGTGATTGTTCCGACGATCGTGCTTCTGGCGGCGGCGCGCGTGGATGGGGTGGTGGTGCTGCTGGTGATGGTGGTGGTGTATGGGGTGCTGATGGCGCTGCTGTACCTGCTGGGGGTGTTGTTGACGCCGGTGGGGCTGCGGTCGCTGCTGGAGCAGAAGGTGATGGGGTCCTTCGCGCTGGGATTCGTGATGGAGTTTCACAGGAAGATGTGGCGGGAGGAGGCGAAGCTGGCGGGGGTGTGGCTGCTGCTGATGGTGCCGATGATGATGCTGATGTGCATTCCGCTGCTGTCTTATTTTGTATTTGCGTGGATGATGCTGGTGATGTGGCATGCGCACGCGCAGTTGTATCGGGCGTACGTGGCGCGTGGCGGGACGCCGCTGGAGTTTCTGCCGATCGAGGTGCTGCAGCAACCCGCGTTTCCGGTGGAGACGGGGGGTACGGGCGAGATTCACTCAGGGTAAGTTGGCGGCTACTTCGGGCTGACGCGGTAGAGGGCGGACTGATGCGGGGTGAGCGTCGCGGTCAGGGTTTCGGCGGCGTCGGGGAGGTCTTTGTGGGACCAGAGGTCGCGGACTTTCACCGGGCCGGTGAGGCCGAGGGATTGCAGGGAGATCGAGACGGGGGTGGGTTTGCCGGGCATGGTGGCGGGCGGCGGCGTGCGGCCGCGGCGGGCACCGGCGGGGGCGGTGGCGGGTCGGGGGGCGTTGGGATCGACCGGGTATTCCTGGGCGTTGATGAGCGCGACATATTTGTCGTGCGACGCGGGGACGTCGGCGGACCAGACGATGAGGTCGTCGGTGCGGGAGACCTGGTGGTTGTTGGTCGAGTGCTGATCGACGGCCAGCACTTCGTCGTTGGTGAGCAGGCTGAGGGTGAACTCGTCGTTCTTCGGGAGATTCGCCCCGATGATCAGCGGCGAGCGGGCGATGCACCACGTGGTCATCAGCGTCTGCTGTTCATCGTGGGTGAAGTGCGTCCATGCGTTGGGCCCGGTCTGCCAGGTGCGGATGTTGCC
>CALCHA010000679.1 GCA_937901265.1 uncultured Phycisphaerales bacterium | reverse complement strand
TGGGCGCATGTAAACTTTGCCGGGTTCAAGGGGGATGGCCACTTCGCGACCGGCCTCATCCCAGAAGACTTCGAGGCGATTCACCGACGCGCGGGCATGGTCCGGGATATAGACCAGCGCCGGGAACTTTTTGTCGATGCCATAACCTTCGGGCATGAGGGACATCATGCTGGAATAATCGCGGAGCACGTCGGCCCATGTCCGTTTATTGGTGGCAAGCCCGGGCACAGGGACGAATTCATCGCCCAATGAAGAGCTTGCGAACGCGATTGCGCCGCCGGCATGTTCCTCTTCGACGTTGCCATACAAATTTGCGGCGTAGGAAATCTGGGTTTTCACTTCTTTCTTGCAGTAACCGTAATAGTTGTCGGCGATGAGGGTGACGATGACGCCTTCGCTGGTGCGGCAGGTGAGTTTGAAGGCGGCGCCGTTGTTATAGAGCTCGCTTTCATTTTTCCAGGCCATGCCATCGCGTCGCTGGCGTTCGGTTGCATCGTTCCATGCGGGCAGGCCGAGGTCTTTCTTTTTCAACTGCGTGAGGTGGGGGGCGAGGATGACGCATCCGGTGTGGCCGGTCCAGTGCTCGACATCGAGGCCGGCGTCATTGCGTGGGAGGGAGGGGTCGCCGGCGTTGCCGAAGATGGATTCGACGAAGTCGAGATTGGAGACGAGGGCCCCCGGAGCGAAGAAGCGGACTTCGAGGGATTTTTCGGGGGTGACGCCTTTGACTTCGGGGCAGACGACGGGGCGGAGCAGCAGGGAGACGAATCCGCGGGCGGGCGTGGGCTGGTTGGCGGCGAAGGGAAGGGTGAGCAGGGCGCGCGGCGGATCCATGGCGGCGGCGAAGAGCCTGGCGAAGAGGGCCTTGGGCGTGGCGCGCTTGTCACCGGGAATCGGCAGCCCGCCTTCGGCGACGTGAAAAGTGCCCTGGGTGGTGCGGCGGTCGCTGCGTGGGTTGTGGAGGACGCCGTTTTTGACGCGATAGCTGGTGAGGTAATCGTTGGAATACTCGTTGCCGTGGGCGGGGAGGCTGAGTTCCCGGGCGATGCCGTGGCGCGACAGCACGAGGGTGCGAGCGGGCAGGCGGAGGGTGTCGGGGTCGGCGACGCCCGCAAAGTGTCCGGCGAGGAATGCCTCGATGCGGCGGTCCACTGGGCAGCGGTAGTCGGCGAGGAGGCGTTGCTGCTCTGCGTGGGCTTCGAGGAACCCGCGAGAGACATCGGAGAGGGGTCGGTTGGCGAAGTCTCCCACCACCGGGAGACCATTGGCGAGGAGGAGCAGGTTGACCTGATCGGTGCGGTCGGCCATGGCAGAACTGGGAAAACCCACGGAGGCCACGAGGTCCCGTTCGCCCCGAGGCCCGCCATCACGATCAGCCATTACACACCATCCAGAAAACGCGCGCAGCGATTCCCATCGGAAAGCCCGACAGGACCCCGTCTCAACCGCCGTCAGGCATTCTCAAACCCCCGTCGGCCGGTGTCAAATCGCGGCGAGTCGGGTGCTGGGCGCGGTGGGCGTTCCGGCGAGGTTATTTGTTGGTTTTCTCGCGCATCAGGCGGAGCAGCTCGGAGACTTCCTGCTGCAGCTGCTCGTTTTTATTTTCGAGTACCTTGAGCAGCTGGCCGCAGCCGACCGTGGCCACGGGTGCGGGGTTGGTCGCCACGTGCGCGGCGCTGCCCACGGCGAGGAGGCGGTCGGCGATGGGCCGGAGTTCAGCGGGGAGGGCGTCGAGCTTGCCCGCGTCGACGGGATAGGTTTTGCCGCCGACGGTGATGGACATTTTCACAGCGCCGGTGCCATCCTGTTCCTGCGAGAGGATGAGGGTCTGGCCCTTGGAGACGATCTGGCGGATGGAGACGTCGGAGAGAGCGGTGGCGCGTGGGCCGTTGAGATCGATGCGGTAACCGGGGCCGACCTGGGCGGCGGTGCCATTGGGCAGGACGTAGTTTTTGACGGCGACCATGGCGGTGGAATTGCCTTCGCGACCGTGGGAGAGGAAGCTGCCGATGGAGCCGCCGACGGCCATCATGGAGGTGGGCCTGGGGGCGGCGGTGATCTCGAGGGTGATGCGATCACCGGCGCGGAGGAGGGTGAGGTGGGCCAGCCGGGGCTTTTCCTTGTCGCCGCGGCCTTCGGTTGCATTGGCGATGCGAGCAAGCTGTTCCTGACTGGTGAGCGGTTCGCCATCGACTTCGATGAGGAGGTCGTCGGGCTTAAGTTCAGCGCGCTGGGCGGGGGAATCGCGGAGGACGGCCATGACCATGAGGCCCTGGTCGGGGGCGAGTTTGAGTTGCCGGGCGAAGGGGGGGGGGCTATTTTCGACGGCGACACCAAACCAATATTGTTGCCGGGGAAGCTCCGCGTGCGTCGTGGCGGCCCCGCCCTGGGTGCCGGCGCCCTCGGTTCCCAGGGCAATGCCGGCCGCCCCCACCATGACTGCCGCGGCGACTCCGCGAAACACCAATGGAATCATACCCATAACACACTCACTTCCCCGGGAAGGTCCAGGGTTGCGTCGTCTGCGTTTCGATCAATAAACATGCACGGGCATCGTATTGACGGGAATCACGAGGGCGTTGCCGGCCCCATCCTGCTGAATGACGACGGAGCGCCGGGTCACCGGCTTGTCGGAGGAGAGAAACTGCCATGCCTGTCCGTCGGGCCGGGCCTGGGCCACGACGGGCACATTGACGGCCAGCGAAGTTTCCATGCCCATGGATTGTCCGGGCAGGCTCGCCTGCACCATGTCGGTGCCCCCCAGGGTCGGCGGCCGCACCGACGTTGGACGCTGCATCACCTGCAGCGTGATCAGGGCCGAAGTCACAGCGATCAGCAAGCCGGCGGCCACCCCGATCATGCGCCCCGTGGTGACCGATCGCAGGAGAGGAAAGCGATAGAGCCGGGCCTCGTCTTTGCGCATGGCGGCTTCGAAATCCACGGGCAGGAGCGGTTCGCCGTTCATCAGCCCGCGCATCGTGCGGCGCTCCATCTGGCGTTGCATAAAGCGAATCGACAGCTCGCGCCACAGGTCGGTCTGGCTATCGAGGCGACCGGGCAGCGCGGCGCGCACATCCTCGGGCAGTTCCTCGTCGACCAGCAGAGCCAGCTGCAAGTCCAACTGCATTTCCGGCTGCAGCGCCGGCAGCGCGCCCGCTGCGCCTCCGCTCCCCTTTTTTTGCCGCAACT
>CALCHA010000678.1 GCA_937901265.1 uncultured Phycisphaerales bacterium | reverse complement strand
GGAACTTCCGCGGCGCCTTTGGCCCCCTCGATTCCGACCGCCCCGACGTGGCCTACGAACCCTTTCACGGCCATCTGCTCGACCGCGAGATGGTCACCATTCTTCAGGCGAATTGACCGGGTCCCTCCACCTGCGCCGGCAGCAGTTCGGGAGGGTCGGCCACTCAGTGATGATGCCCGCCCGGCCCATGCACATGCCCGTGCGCCAGCTCTTCCTGCGTCGCCGCTCGCACCTCTTTTACATCCACCTCAAAGTTCAGAGGCACCCCGGCCAGCGGATGGTTCCCGTCCACCGTCACCGTTTCCCCCTCGATCTTCGTCACGGTGAAAACCTTCTGGCCCGTGGGCGAGTCCGCGCGAAACTGCTGGCCCACCGCAATGTCCGGCGACTGAAACGCCGACTTGGGTGCCGACTGCGTCAGCGTCTCGTCGCGCACGCCGTAGCCCTCCTCGGGCTGCACCGTCACGACCACTTTCTCGCCGGCGGTCTTGCCTTCCAGTGCTTTTTCCAGCCCGTTGATCAAATTCCCAGCCCCATGCAGATAGGGCAATGGCTGGCGCCCCACCGACGTGTCAATCACCGCCCCGTCGGGCCCCTTGAGCGTGTAATCGATCGTGACAACCCGGTTCTTCTCAATCTGCATGACCTGGCGACTCCTCTAAAAACAACCCCAACCCCCGATGGTAGCCGCTCCCCCGACAAAAGTCCCATCCCGGCTTACCAGCGCACGCCTACAATCCTCCAACCGGAGGCCCGCCATGCCCACCCCCACCTGCGAAACCACCGGCTCCGCTGCCCGCCACTTTCCCAGAAGAATCTCCCTGCCCACCCTCGCCAAGGCCGCCCAAAAATGCCGCGGCTGCTCCCTCTACTGCCACGCCACCCACGTGGTCTTCGGCGAAGGTTCCCGCACCGCGAAGCTCCTGCTCGTTGGCGAACAGCCCGGCGACCAGGAAGACCGCGCCGGCCAGCCCTTCGTCGGCCCCTCCGGCCGGCTGCTCGACGAGACGCTCCTTGCCGCCGGCATCGAGCGCTCCACCGTCTACGTCACCAACGCCGTCAAGCACTTCAAATGGAAGCCCTCGCCCACAGGAAAGCGCCGCCTGCATTCCAAGCCCAACTGGACGGAAATCGCCGCCTGCCGCCCCTGGCTGCTGGAAGAACTGAAACTCGTGGCGCCTCCCCTGCTCATGACCCTGGGCGCGACCGCCGCCCAATCGCTGCTGGGAAAATCCTTTAAGCTCACGCAGCATCGCCACGAATTCCTCATCCCTGAGCTCCCCGTGCACCTCCCCTCCCCGCCCCTGCTCCTGGCCACCGTCCACCCCTCCTCGCTCCTCCGCATGCCCGACAAGGCCGCCCGCGATGCGGCCCGCAAGGAATTCCTCAAGGACTTCCAACTGGTCGCCAAAAAGCTTGCCAGCTTGTAAGGGGCGCCCGAAGACCTCCTCCGTCGGCCCGTCAGCCGGCGCTGGCTCCGTTGTTCGTTGGCAGGGGGGATAGCCGGGGATGCATCACGCCAGCGTCGGTCCGGCGGCCCATCGTGATATTCTTCACCGCGCGCACCTTGGGGTTGGCCCAGGTCCAGCACTCGCCGGTCGCATCATCAAAGACCACCCACAACAGGTCGTAGTCGGGCCCATAGTCGATCACCCCGTAGGCCAACCCCGCCCCTTTGGGCGTCTCCAGGGGCAGCGGCGGATTCAACTGGGTGAACATGCAAGGCTCCCGGTGAACGCATCTCTTGGCGCCGCCCGCCTCGGCGGCCGCGATTCACCCGCCAAGGAAGCATTCCCCGTGCCAGCTGGGGCGGGATTGGCCCTCCTCGGCTACAATGGGGCCCCCTCGATTATTGCTTGCTGGAGCTTGCCATGGACCACGCCACCCTCGCCCAACGCGTCAAACAGGTCGCCTTGCTGGAGGGGGACTTCACGCTCCGCTCCGGCAAAAAGTCGCGGTTCTACTTTGACAAGTATCTTTTCGAGACCCAGCCCGACATTTTGGAAGCAATGGGGCTGGAGATCGCCCGCCACCTGCCCGCCGGCACGACGCGCATCGCCGGGCCGGAGCTGGGGGCCGTCGCCCTCGCCGCCGCCGCCAGCCTGGCCGCAAAGATTCCCTTCTTTATTGTGCGCAACGCCAAAAAAGACTACGGCACGAGCAAGACCATCGAGGGCAAGCTGGAGCCGGGCGACCAGGTGGTCCTCGTGGAGGACATCGTCACCACGGGGGGGCAGGTGATTGAGGCCATCAAGAACATCACCGCGGCGGGCGCGACGGTGACGACGGTGATCGTGGCGCTCGACCGCCTCGAAGGCGGCCGCGAAAATATCCTGAAGGAAGCGCCGCACATCGCCTACCACCCCATCCTCACCAAATCGGACATGGGCATGTAAGCTCCCCCCCGGCTCCCGGCACCGCAGCGAGGTTCGTCTTCTCTCACCGCCGCTTGTCGTGTTCGATCATGGCATAGGCGTTGTGGTTGTGGATCGACTCGAAATTTTCGCTCTCGATCGCGTACCAGAGCACCTTCTCGTGGGCGTTGAGCGCCACGGCGAGGTCGCGAATGATGTCCTCGACGAATTTCGGGTTGTCGAAAGCCTGCTCGGTCACAAATTTTTCATCGGGCCGCTTGAGCACCGCGTAGACGGGGGCGCTGGCGGCGGCCTCCATGATTTTCACGAGGTCCTCGATCCACAGCATTCCCTGCGGCCGCACCCGCGCGGTGATTTCGCAGCGCTGGTTGTGGGCGCCATAGAGGGAAATCTCCTTGGAGCAGGGGCAGAGGCTCGTGGCCGGGGCCTTGACGCCGAGGATGAAATCGTCGGTCCCGTTGCTGGTGCCTTCAAAGGTGCAGACGTAATCCATCAGCCCCCGCGCCCCGCTCACCGGTGCCGCCTTCTCGATGAAGTAGGGAAACTCCATCTGGATCCGCGCCTCCTCGGCATCCAGCTTGGTTTTGATCTCGTGCAGGATGGGAATGATCTGCTCGGGCGTGATGGAGCGGTGATGGCGGTTGAGAATTTCGAGGAAACGCGACATGTGCGTCCCCTTTTTGTGTTTGGGCAGCGAGACGTATAAGTTGATCAGGGCCA
>CALCHA010000677.1 GCA_937901265.1 uncultured Phycisphaerales bacterium | reverse complement strand
TGATCGACGCAGAACTGATCGATGAATTCCACCTCTTCCAGGCCCCCCAGCTGATTCCCGGAGGACGTCGGGCTCTCGGCGGAGCGCCCTTAAAAACGCTCGCCGCGGCCCCGCAGCTGGAGATCACTGCCGTGGATCGCCTCGGCCCGGATCTTCATCTCACCGGCTACGCCCTCCGCACCAAGGCGGCGGTGGCCATGTCCGCAAAGATGCCGAAGTGCCCCAGGGCGTAGCCCTCGGGCTTCACCTCCGCGGATCAGCCCGGCTATCATCGTGGCGATGAACCCACCGCTGACCATTCGTCCCGCCACCGTGCGCGATGTCCCCGCGATCGACCGCCTCATCACGTTTTACGCGCAGCGCGGCATCATGCTTTTTCGCTCGCACGCGGAGCTGTATGAATCGCTGCGCGAGTTCATGGTCGCCGACAACGCCGGCACCGTGGTCGGCGTGGGTGCCATGGAAATCGTCTGGGCCGACCTTGCAGAGGTCCGTTCGCTGGCGGTCGATCCCGCGCATCAGGGCAAGGGCATCGGCCGGCGACTGGTGGAAGCGCTGGAGGCGGATGCCCGCCGGCTCGAAGTGCAACGGCTCTTCACGCTGACTTACGAGCAGACGTTCTTCGAAAAGCTGGGCTTTTCCGTCGTCGACAAATCGGCGCTGCCCACCAAGGTCTGGTCGGCCTGCGTGAAATGCCCCAAGCGTCACGGGTGTGATGAAATCGCCATGGTGCGTACGCTCCTCGATGCCCCCGCCATCGCCGAGCCCCCCGCCGACGCCCACGCCGATCTGCATTACGACGTGCCCACGCCGCTGGTGCAGGTCAATGTGCGTTCGCGGGGCTCCACTCTTCGTCCGCGAGCCGCTTGCGATAAAGCCTGCGGATCAGCGGGCCGATCGTGAGCCCCTGAACCCCCATGGCGAAGATCACCACGAGATAAGTGACGGACACCAGCGTGCCGCGGTAGGGCGTGCTGGGCAGCGAGAGGGCGAGGGCCAGCGAAATTCCCCCGCGCAGGCCGCCCCACGTCAGCACCATCAGGCTCGACCAGAAGGACTCGCGCCTCGGCCGGGTCAACAAACCGACCGCCGCCACGCTGATCGTCCGCGCCAGCAACGCCAGCACAATGCCGATGCCGCCCAGCATCCACACCTCGCCGGAAAAGCTCGTCGAGAGCGCCTGAACTCCCACCAGCAGAAACAGGACGGCGTTGAGGATGCTGTCCACCAAAGTCCAGAACAAATCGAGGTTCGTGCGCGTCTGCTCGGACATGGCGCGGCTGCGCGCGGCGTTCCCGATGACCAGCGCCGCGGTCACCTCCGCGATCGGTGCCGACACGTTCAGCGCTTCCGCCCCCGCATAGGCACCCATCGCCAACGCCAGCGTCAGCAGAATTTCCACCTCAAAGTCATCCACCGACCGCAACATGAGATACGTCGCCAGGCCCGTGGCGAGCCCGAAGAGCATCCCGCCTCCCGCCTGCCGCACCAGCAGCCACAGCACCTCGCCAACGCTCGGTGTCGCCCCCGGCATGCTCGACAGCTGCAGCAGCGTGATGAACATCACCACCGCGATGCCGTCGTTAAACAGCGACTCCCCGGAGATCACCACCTCCAGCCGATGCGGCGCCCCCACCCGCTTCATGATCGCCAGAACCGCGATCGGATCCGTCGGCGAGATCAGCGCCCCAAACAGGAGGCAGCCCGTCAGCGGCACCTCGGCGAGGTGCGTCAGATGCAGCAGTTCGAACAACCCCAGCCCCAACAGCAGCGCCGAGACCACGGTTCCCACCAGCGCCAGCAGCGCGATCGGCAGCGCCAGCGACCCCAGTTCGCGCAGCTTGATGTGCAGCCCCCCGGCAAACAGCAGGAACGCCAGCATCCCGTGAAGCAGCAGCCGGTCAAAGTGCACCCGCCCCAACGCCTCGAGCGCCCAGCGTCGAACGTCTCCCGCGGCCGGCCAGACCGACGACAGGATGATCAGCCCCCCCGAGAGCGCCACCGCCAGGATCATCACTCCGATGGTCGCCGGCAGCCGCAGGAAGCGGTAATTAATGAAACTCAGGATCGCCGCGGCAACAATAAGCAGCGTCACGATCTCAAACGCATCCATGAGCGTCTCCTCTACTGACGCCGCAGTGTATACGCCGCAGCATCCTTCGGGGTCCGCTTCATCCATAAAAAAAGCCCGCAGCATTGCCGCGGGCTCTTTCAAACTTTGCACCACCATCCCTGCGTCGCACCGGGCCTTGGCCCATCGCGCCGCCGGGGGGCGATCACCGATAGAATTCGATGATCAGGTTGGCGTTGATTTCAAAGGGAATCTGCTCGGGCACCGGCAGCGCCACGACGCGGGCTTCGAGCTGCGCCGGGTTGAACTCGATCCAGGCAGGCACCTGGTGGCCGGCGATCGACTCCATGTTCTCGCGCAGAATTTTGTGGGTCTTTTCCTTGAAGGTGATCACCGCGTTAGGCTGCACCTGGTACGAGGCCACGTCGACTTTCTTGCCGTTGACCTTCACGTGGCCATGCGCCACCAGCTGCCGCGCCGCCCACACCGAGCGCACCACGCCGAGACGGCGCACCACGTTGTCCAGGCGCGTCTCGAGCAATTGCTTCAAGGTGATCGCGGTGTTGCCTTTGGCTTTCTTGGCCATCGCCATGTAGCGGCGGAACTGCTTCTCCAGCACGCTGTAGTGGGCCTTCATCCGCTGCTTTTCGCGGAGGCGAACGCCATATTCCGACAGCCGCTGCCCGCGCCGGGCACCATGCATGCCGGGGGCCGTGAATTCGCTCTTGTTGTGCTTGGGGAGATCGGCGATCGCGACGCCGAGACGGCGGGAGAGACGGACCTTCGGTCCGGTGTACCGGGACATGGAAACTCCTTTATAGAGGCCGCCGCCACGCGCCGCGCCAATCGACGCGGGGGACGCACGCCTCTCTTATGATGCCGGCGTACCCGTATCACACCAGGATTCGGGCCTTCTCGGCGAATGTTGAGCTCCGGAGTATACCGGATCCGCCGCCACGGTGGCAAACGTCCCCATCACTCCGTTGACGGCCACACCGCCTCAGACCGATGATGCCCCCATGAAAATACTCATTCTCGGTGGATCGGGGTTCGTCTCGGGGGCCATGGCACGCTTTGGCGCGGCCCGCGGAGACCAGGTCTGGACGCTCTCACGCGGCAACAAACCCCTCCCCGCCGGCGACCGCGTC
>CALCHA010000676.1 GCA_937901265.1 uncultured Phycisphaerales bacterium | reverse complement strand
CCGCTTCAGCAACTCCTCCTTCTCCAGCATAATCGTCCGCCCCGCCTCCAGCGCGAGCATCCCGCCGCCCGCCGCCGCCAGCTTCTCCACCGTTTTCATCCCCACCGTCGGCACATCGAATCGCATGTCCTGCGTCGCGTTCGCCGCCTTGCACAGCACCCAGCCCTTGCGCTTGCAGAACTGCCCCGTCCGCTCGATCAGCCGGTCCGTTCCCTCCACCGCTTCCACCGCGATGATCTCCTTGTCCATGCAGGTCAGCGCCTGGCCGATCAACAGTTCGCTCACGCGCGCCAGCAGCGGCCAGGCGAAATCCAGGTCCGCCTGCATCCGCGCACTCATCTGCACCTTGCCCATCACCCCCTTGGTCGCCAAACTCTCCGGCACAAACGGCCTCCCATCAATCAGGCTCACGCCCCCCGCCTCCAGCTCCTGCGCCACCGCCTTGAGCAGCGTGGCCGTCCGCTTGTCATGTTTCGCCCGCAGGAACCAGACGCGGGCGGTGCGCCAGTCGGGCAGGTAGCGGAACAGGTGGAAGCGTTGGTACATCTCCGCCTTGCCGACGCGGCCGACCATGACGGCTTCGCGGCAGCCATTGCGTTTGAGGACGCGCACCCACTGATTCAGCCGCAGCATGCCGACGCCATAGAGACGATCGCACAGCGGCCGCAGCTCCTCGATGCGGGCCTGGCCGTTCATGGCGGCACAGATCACACGATGCCCCGCCGCGCGCATGCCGCGCGCCGTCTCCAGGGGCAGCGTCCCCTGTCCGGCGATCAGTCCCAGCGGTTTATCGTTCATGGGGCCATTGTCGCAAAGGGGCAACCCGCTCGCCACGCTGCTGAGCCCCGTGCGGCGATAAAAAAAGTCGGCCGTTGCGGGCCGACTCTTTTGAACTGCAGGGAGCGTTTGTCGTGGGGAGTTACCGGGTGGTGAGAGAATCGGCGTTGAGCTTGGTTTGTGCCTCGGTGACTTTGGTGGCGGCGGCATCCTTGGCGGTGTAGAGCGCCTTCACGTCCGTATTCTCCTTGAGGCCGTCGAGGAAGGACTTTTTCATGTCCGCGAGGGCCTTGCTGGCGTCGACGAGTTTCTGCTGGGCGGCGAGATAATCGGAATCGCCCTCGAGGGCGGCGCGGAGCAGTTTGTCCGTCGTTGCGGAGAGCTTAAACGCCTCGTCCGAGGCGTCAGCGATGGTGCTTTGCGGGGCATGGCGTTTCTGCAGGTCGGCGACCTTGGCGTTGGCGGCATCTTCCTTGTCTGCCGCGGCTTTGTAGGCGGGGTTCTTTTTGAGCTTTTCAACCACCGCCGTGCGGGCCTTATCAAGCGCGGCCGAGGCATCGTCGATGGCCTTTTGGGCGGCCAGGGTATCGGGCGCGGAATCGAACTGACTCTGCGCCTTTTTGATCGCCAGATCGAGGGTGGTCTGGGCCTTGGTCTGCTCGGCGTAGGCGGTTTGCAGGGCCTGCTGGTCCTGCTGGATCGCCGGATTCACCTGGGGCCGCTGCTGCTGGTTGTTGTTATTGTTATTGTTGTTGCTCGACCGTCGGCCGCCGCCACCCCCTCCGCGTTGTCCATAGGCGGCACTCCCCGCGCCCAGAACCGCCATCGCCACCACCACCGCCAGCATCTGTAAACCGCCGCGAACCATCACGTTTCCTCCACATCCTGCCGAAATGTCAACTGCGCCAATGATCGAAATGCTTCGATACGCCCCATCATCTTGCCGCCTCACCCGCCTGCGCGCCAAGCAATTTTTCCAACTTTTATAAATCCCGCCACAGTTGTTCGCCCGGTCGCTGCCGCCCGGCCGCTCCCTTCCGGCGCAAATCCCCCCTACAATGGCTCGATCCGCCCTCTTTGGATGGGGGAAGATCCGCGTTTTGAGTATCAAAAATGCCCACTGAATCCGCCATCGCCGACGCCCTTCTCGCGCTGCAGCAGGGGCGCATGATCGTTCTGGTGGATGATGAAGACCGCGAAAACGAGGGCGACCTGGTCCTGCCGGCGCAGTTTATCACCCGCGACGCCGTCAACTTCATGCTGAAGGAAGCGCGCGGGGTGCTGTGCGTCGCCCTCACGCCCGACGCCTGCGACCGCCTCTCGCTCTATCCTCAGGCCGCGCACAACACCGCTCCGCTGGGCACCGCTTTTACGATTTCGGTGGATGGGCACCCGCGCTTCGGCATCACGACGGGCGTCTCGGCCACGGAGCGTGCGACGACGATCAAGCTCCTTTCCGACCCCACCACGAAATCGGCCGACCTGTGCCGCCCCGGACATATTTTCCCGCTGCGCGCCCGTCCCGGCGGCGTGCTGGAACGCCCCGGCCAGACGGAGGGTTCGGTCGATCTCTGCCGCCTCGCCGGCCTCCTGCCCGCCGCGGTCATCATCGAAATCATGGCGGAGGATGGCTCGATGGCGCGCGGGCCCACCCTGCATGCCTTCTGCACCAGGCACAACCTCCCCCTCTGCTCCATCGCCGACCTTATCCAGTTCCGCCTGCAGCAGGACACGCTCATTCGTCGGCTTGAATCCCTGCCCATCACCACCCCGGAAGGCCCCTTCACGCTGCGTGTTTACGAAACCGTCGGCGACCCGCTGCTGCATCTGGCCTTCACCACCGGCGGC
>CALCHA010000675.1 GCA_937901265.1 uncultured Phycisphaerales bacterium | reverse complement strand
AACGCCTTCTGCCCCTCCGTCCCCACCACCAGCACGCTCGTCGCCAGCGCCACCGCCAGCACCACCGACAGACAGGTCAGCAGTGACGACAGCAGCCGCACCCGCATCTGCTTCAATACCAGGTGAAACAAATTCACGCCGGCACCCCCTCCGCGTCCTGCCGCCCCGCCCGGTTGATCTCCGCCAATTCCACCTTCCGACCCAGCCGCCCCGCGATTCCCAGGTCATGCGTCACCAGGATCAGCCCCGCCTTCACCTCCCCGCACAAATCCCGGATCAACTGCAGCGTGATCGCCGCGCTCCCCGCATCCAGCGCCCCCGTCGGCTCATCCGCCAGCACCACCGACGGCCGATTCGCCAACGCCCGCGCTACCGCCACCCGCTGCTGCTGCCCCACGCTCATCTTCCCCGGCCGATACCCCAGCCGATGACTCAGCCCCACCCGCTCCAGCAGATGCGTCGCCCACCCCTTGTCCGCCTTGCGCCCGGTGAAACTCATCCCCAGCAAAACGTTCTCCAGTGCCGTCAGTCCCGGCAACAAATGGTGAGTTTGAAATATGTACCCGATATTCTGCCCGCGAAAGTGATCCCGCCCCGCCTCCGACAGCTTCGTCAGCTCGACCTGCTGCCCCCCCACCGCATAGGTGATCCTCCCCGAGTCCGCTCCCAGGATCCCCGCCAGCAGATGCAGCAGCGTCGTCTTCCCCGAACCGCTCGTCCCCACCAGCGCCACCTCCTCCCCGGCCCCCAGCGCGAACCGCGGCACATCGACCACCGCCTGCGACGTTCCGTCCGGTGCGTCAAACGCCTTGCGAAGATCCTCAACCTGCAGCATGCGACCCCCGCATCCCGCCCAATGCGCGCACAAGTGGCGGCCCAGAGCGCGCCAGTACATCACCCAATCGCCAATTCGTCCCCAAATGATTCGTCCTGTCCACGCCATCCATTCGCCAAATTCTATTTCACTGACGTTCACCCCTTCCACTCCTCTAACGCACAAACGTCCCTTTTCCAACCCACTTTCCAAATCGCCCAAAATGTTAACCTGGAGAACAATTTTAGTTATCAGACCCTGGCCCATAATGCTCCCCCACCCTCATCAGACAACCCCCCACCTCTGCTCAAGTTGCCACCCAACCAGCACCCCATATTAACGTCACATCCCCTACCACTGTTAAAATAGGCAAAGATTATCAGCGCACATTCCAGATAAAAAGGGGTATGGAGCACGCCGAACGGCACGAGACTCAAACCGGCCACGGAATCGGCAGACTTGAGTAAACAGTTCAGTGGCTCCCAAATGTCCCGGCACGGAGTGGCCGGTCTAAATGTTCCGAATCTGCGTTGCCGGAGGCTCTCGCGGATCGATCGAACCCGGAGCCTTCACCATGTCCACCACTCTCGAAACCCTCTTGGAACGTTTCACCGCCCCCCTCTACGCCGGCGACCGCTCAGGTGCCCGCGCCATCGTCGCCGACGCCTTCGAAGAGGGTATGTCTGCTGAAGAAATCCTTATGCAACTCGTTTGGCCAACCATGGATAAACTCCAGGCCTCCTACCGCGCTGACCACATCAACACCGGCACCCACCACATGGCCTCCCGCCTCCTCCGCATGCTCGCTGACCAGCTCTGCCTCCGCCTCGACCGCTCCGAACGCAATGGCCGCTCCATGCTCGTCGTCTGCTCCCCCGGCGAACCCGAAGAGCTCGGCGCCCAAATCACCACCGATATCGCCGAAGCCCACGGCTGGACCGTTCACTTCGCCGGCGGCGGCGTCCCCAACGATGAAATCATCGCCTGGCTCGGCCAGCTCGAGCCCCAGGTCCTCATGGTCTATGGCACCATCCCCTCCGCCGCCCCCATGGTCCGCCAGCTCGTCGACCTCCTCCACGATGTCGGCATCTGCCCCAAGCTCCAGATCATCTGCTCCGGTGGCGTCTTCAACCGCGCCGAAGGCCTCGCCGAGGAAATCGGCTCTGACCTCTTCGCTCCCGATCCCCTCGCCTCCCTCAAAATCCTCGATGCCCACCCCGCCAAACGCGCCACCCCCGATCAACAAACCGTCGGCCGCAAGCGTCGCCTCAAGCGCACCGGCGAATAACCCTTTCTAAACAAGGTACTTACACGAACCAACAACAAGGCCGCGGCTGGTGACACAGGGATGGGTCACCCGCCGCGGCCTCTTCGTTTCGCCCCCCCTCCTCACCCGTTACGAGTGCACGACCTCCCGCTCGGCCGGCGTCATCCGCAGCGAACGCCGATTCTGCGCGTTCCACTCGTTCTCCAGCAGCCCATACACCACCAGATCGTGAAAATCTCCCTCTTTGCGAATCGCCTGCCGCAGCACCCCCTCGCGCAGCATCCCCAACTTCTGCATCACCCGGCCCGACGCCGTGTTGTGCGCAAGGTGTGACGCCGTCACACGATGCAGCCCGCACCGCCGAAAGCCAAAGGCCAGTACCGCCCGCGCCGCCTCGGTGGCGAACCCCTTGTTCCAATAGGCCGTCCCCATCCAGTAGCCCAGGCTCGCCGCCGTCTGATCGCTCTCTTCGCACGTCCCCAGGCTCACCGTCCCGACCACATGACCGGTGTCTCCGAAGTCATGCTCCCGCCCCGGCGTGCGGGTGCCCGCCAATGTTACGGCGAAGTAATAATTGCCCACTTCCGCCTGCTGCCGATGCGTCCCGATGAAGCGTTCCGCCTCTCCGGCAGGATAGGGATGAGGGATGCGCAGCGTCGTGGCGGCGACACGCGGATCGCCAGCCAGTTGCATGACCCGCGGAGCGTCTCTGGGCGTAAAGGGCCGCAGCACCAGCCGCGGGGTGTACAAAGTCGGTAAGGCGGTCATAGAACCCTCCAGTGCTCAAGCATTTAGGATGGTCGCTTCAGGGGAAGCGACCATCACCGCGGGATGGACGTGCGGCCGACCGCTCTTCTTCAGAAACGGAGGCAGCCAGGCTGACACGTGGACCTGACCACCCGGTTGGACCTGCGACAATCCATCGGGAAGGGGCCTTTTTCGCCCTTCCCTCGCGGAACGGTATCTCGTTGTCACCGCCGACCTTCCGTTAGGGGCCGGCGGCATTCTCTACACCCGGGGCAAAGAAAAAGCCCCGGAGACTTTTGCGAGTCTCCGGGGCTTTTTGAGTGCCGCACGTGAAAAAGGTTGCTTACGTGCTCGGAGATCCCTCGCTGGGCGTAAAGATCGTATGATTCGCCCAAAGCTTCGCTGAAGAGGCGGTCATAACGTTCGATGGACAAATGCTTACCAGCATTCGCGTCATCGAGAAATTCTTACCGCAACGGTTCATGGAGGCTCCGAAACTGCCGATCGGCCAATAGGCCAACCCCAAGGACCACGCTCTGCCTGATACACGCAGGATGAGGCCCTTGGTTACACGTAATCCAGTCTAGCGCCGCTGGACCAAAAGTCAACTTTATTGCTGCAGGGTGGCGACCAGCTCGATGGGTGTCGCGGCCAGCGCCTGCGAAACCGGACAACCTGCCTTGGCCTTGTTCGCTGTCTCGGTAAAGGCCGCCGCATCGATCCCCGGGACCGTGGCGTCGCAGGTCAAAACGATCTTGGTGATCTTGAACCCGTCGCCCACCTTGTCGACCGTGACGGCCGCCTGGGTGTGGACCCGCGTCGGGGTATGGCCGCCGCTGGCAAGCATGTGCGAGAGCGCCATCGAAAAGCAGGCCGCGTGCGCCGCAGCGATGAGCTCCTCGGGATTGGTGCCGGGGGCTCCCTCGAAGCGGGTTCCGAACGAATAGGGATGGTTCAAGACGCCGCTGTGGGTTTTGATGTTCCCCTTGCCTTTGAGCAGGTCCCCCTCCCAGGTGGCCTCGGCAAAACGCGTGGGCATGGAAAGCTCCTTTCATAAGAGATGGAAGAATGGGAGACACTACACCCCAGAAGCGAAAAACCTGCAAGGTGTGCCCGGCTGCATTGTGAAGCAAGCAGGGCCCCGACGCCGGCGGGGGGCAAAAGGCAGGGCACCCGGCCGAGCGGAGAGCTTGCCGGGTGCTGAGGAAGGAAGAACTGGAGTGAGGGACGCAGAAGGCATGCAGTAGGAAAGGTAGGTGCGATACCGCTACGAGCCGACTTTAAGCCGTCGACCAAGGCATGATGAACTTGGAAGCCAGCGAGCTTTTCGAGCATTTGCTGTTCAAGCTCGCCGACGCAGGAACGTGAAAACAAACCGTGTGCCAGAGAGCGGGCGGAGTGCTGAGGCTGGCCGCGCGTCATCGGGATCCTGGTGGGCCGTGCAGTGCGTATGCAAATTGCGTCGGCGTGACGATCGTGACCGATGGGGCGATCCGGCGGAATTCGACGGCGGTGGGATCGGAGGCGGAGGAAAGCTGGAGTAAGCGCGATTCCCAAGTGACGAGATACCGAGCTTGGGCGTGGATAGTGAGGTTCAAGAGGTGATCGTCATCGGGGTGCTGCGGGAGCGTGAAACTCACGGGTACAGGAAAGAAAAAGCGGGAGCGATGAAAAAGATCATCAACAAAAGCCTCCACAACTTCCGTCGTGAGCGCGGGGAATTTGATGCGGAGGGTGTCACGGTTCAGCACATCCTGCACCTCTCCCAAGAGAGCGGGGCTGAGACAGAGCGTTGCCTGTCCGTTGTAAAGGCATTGAAAAGTGGCGTGGAGTCGTTGGGGTTGGGCTGCCTGCTGGAGAAAAACCATCGTGTGGAAGACGACGAGGACGCTCACGAGGGATTCGCTTTGGTCTTGCGGCGGTGGGCTTCCAGTTCGCTATGAAGGCAGGCGTCCAGCTGGTCATCGGTCATGCCGCTGTCGGCAATCTGTTTGCGGAAGGGGGCAAGGGCTTCGTCAACGGAGGGTCGGGCCATCGCCTGTTCGAGAAGGCTGGCGGCAAGCGAAGCGATGTCCTGGCCGGTCTTGGCAGCGCGTTGGCTGAGACTCTCTGACGCACGGTCAGAGAGATGAACGGTGAGGGTATGCTGGCTCATGAGACGACCCATTTCAGAGCGCGACGCAACAGCACATATTGTAACATCGGGCCCGAATGGTTGAAAACCCGAGAGGAATCACGTCACACACGGAGGACGGTGAGGGTGATGGGGTCGATGGCGGCGATGAGGGGGAGGGCGTCGAGGTGGGCGGCGTGGTCGATGTCGTCTTCGAGGCCGGCGTCGATGACGTTGAGGCCGCCGAGGCCGAGGCGGAGGGCGGCGGCGAGGCGGGCGCGGGTGCCGGCGAAGGCGTGGTAGGCGAGCCAGGCGCTGTCGGAGAAGGGCAGGTCGGCGCGGTAGGTGGAGGCGAGAAGGGCGAAGAGGATGGCGCCGGCACCCAGAGCGTCTTCCAAGGCCAGCGCGCCGCCGGTGCCGGCACAGGCGAAGAAGGTGTGGCCTTCGTCGAGGGCGGGGAGGAGGGCGGCGGCGGTGGCGGAGGCGTTGAGGAGGGAGGCGGCGAAGAGCTTGCGGGCGGAGCGGGCTTTGGCGGCGGTGCGGGTGCCGTTGGTGGTCGCGAGCAGGAGCGTGGCGCCGCCGACCTTTTCGGTGACCATTTCGCGGGGCGAATTGCCGGTGTCGAAATCGTCGGGCTTGAGACATTGCACTTCGCCGGCGAGAAGCACGGGCCCCTGCGCGGGCAACCAGGCGGCGCGGGCGCTGCGGGCATCGTCGAGGGAGGGGAAGAGGCGGACCTCGCGCGCCCCGGCGTGCAGCGCGGTGACGATGGTCGAGGTGGCCCGCAGGACATCGAGAATGACGACCTGGGCATTGGCCAGCATGCCGCTGTGGGCGGCGGCGTCGAGGGCGGCGGGGGTGAGGAGAACGTCGATCATGGTTGAGAAGTCAGAAGTCAGAAGAGAGAAGTCAGAAGATACGAGGGCGTCACGTCACGACTACCTTAGCGGGTTGGGGGGCTTTCGGAAACTGTGGAGCTATAGTAAAACGCCGGGCGGGTGGGGTTGTCGTGAAGGAGTGGTGATGGCGCGGGTTTGTTTTGTGTTGGTGGCGGGGTTGGATGCGGGGCTTTTGCAGCGGAATCCGGGGCTGGAGACACTGTCATCGCTCAAGCATGCGACGAGCTACAAGCCGGTGTTTCCGGCGGTGACTTCGACGATGCAGGCGACGCTGACGACGGGGGGGACGGCGGCGGAGCATGGGATCATCTGCAACGGGCTGTACACGTTCAATCGGCCGGAGCTGCGCGGGCACCTGGACCTGTCGAACCATGCGGAAACGCGGCAGCAGGTGTCGTTCTGGGAGCAGAGCAACGGGCTGCTGCAGCGGCCGCGGTTCTGGGAGGGGACGAGGCGCAAGGTGGCGATGCTGTTCTGGCAGAACAGCATCCACATGACGGGTTCGGGGGCGGCGGACATCGTGATCACGCCCAAGCCGACGCACACGGCGGACGGTAAGACGCTGACGGCGTGCTGGTCGAATCCGCCAACGCTGTACGAAACCCTGGCGGCGAAGCTTGGGCCGTTTCCGCTGCATAATTACTGGTCGCCAATGGCGGGGTTGCCGTCGTCGCAGTGGATCGTCAAGGCGGCGGAGATGGTGTGGGAGGGGGGCGCGGGGGAGTCGCCCGACCTGCAACTCGTGTACATTCCGCACCTGGATTACAACCTGCAACGGCTGGGGCCGACGCATTCGCAGAATGGCAAGGATTTGGCGGATGTGGATGCGCTGCTGGCGCCGCTGGCGGCGAAAGTGCGGGCGAGCGGGGGGACCCTGGTGGTGGCGGGGGACTACGGAATGTTCGATGTGGCGACGCCGGTGATGCCCAACAAGGTGCTGCGCGAAACGGGGCTGCTGACGACGGTCACGGGGCCCGCGGGCAAAGTCGTGGTGGACTACGGGGCGTCGGCCGCGTTTGCCATGGTGGATCACCAGGTGGCGCATGTGTATGTGAAGCCGGGGCGCGAGGCGGAAGTGATGGGCGTGCTGGCGAAAACGGCCGGGGTCGCGCGAATTTTGAGCGGAGCGGATGATCTGGCGGAGTTCGGGCTCAACTCGCTCCGCTCGGGGGAGCTGGTGCTGCTGGCGAATCCCGATGCGTGGTTTGCGCACGACTGGTGGCTGAACGACGCGGAGAAGCCGGCGTGGCAGTTCGGCGTGGACATTCACAGCAAGCCGGGGTTCGATCCGCGGGAGTTGTTTTTTGATGCGGTCAAGAAATGCGTGGAGCAGGATGCGAAGCGGGTGCGCGGATCGCACGGGCTGACGCATGATGCCACGCGCTGGCCGATGATTTTGAGTGATGCGGAGCTGCCCTCGTCGGAGCCCTTTGCGGCGACGCTTATTGCGTCGTGGCTGGCGCGGTTGACGGGGTAGTGGCGGGGCGGGTGAAGGTGAAGGCGGGTTCATTGAGGGCCCAGGTTTTTCGGGCGCGGTCCATGAAGGCCTGGAGATTTTTGCCGGGGCAGTTGGTTTTTCCAAGTTCCCCATGGGTGTGCACCTCGGCCATGGGGATGCGGTAGAGCTGGCGGACGAAGGCGATGAGTCCGGCGAGGGCGATGAGCTGGGCGGCGGCTGGGAACTGCTTGTCGAAGTTGCCCATGAGGACGATGCCGAGGTTGTGTTCATTGTGCCCGCGCACGTGGGCACCCTGGTAAGCGAGGGGCCGTGCCTGCCAGGCGCGGCCGGCACCATCAATGACGAAGTGGTAGGCGATGTCTGCCCAGTGGCGCTCGTCGGGCTGGGTGCCGGAGTGGAAGTTGCGAATGCCCTGGAGGGTGTCGACGGTGGCGTCCCAGGCGTTGGTCTGTTCGCCGGCGGTGTGGTGGACGGTGAGGCGGGAGATGCCGTTCATCACGACGATTTCGTTGAGGTTGGGTCGGGAGGGGGTCCAGTCAGCGCGGGGGACGATGATGACCGGTGCGTCGGTGGGGCTGGCGATGGCGTGGCCGGCGGCATCGGGGAAGACTTCATCGCCGAGATCGGGTGCCGGGGCCCGCTGGGAGGTGGTGGCGGGGCCGCCTTCGTCCTCGTCGGGATGGGGCGGGGGTGGCGCAGGGGGCTGGCGGCGGCAACTCCACAGGCCCATGGCCGCGGCACCGAGCGCCCCCGATGTGAGCGCAAGCATGGCGCGCCGCGTGAAGACTCGGACCGTCTGGCTGGCCTCCCTGCAGTCATCGCACATCGTTTGCTCGCCCATCATTCGCGCTGGTATGGTTGCTCGAGCGCTGGCCCTGGGGTGGAAGAAGGGAGTAGCATATCGACCCGGCCCCTTCAAAAAAAACGACTCGTCCGATGATTGAGAGATTCCATGCCCCGCCACCGCGTCAATGAGCCCAACCGCCGCTTCCACGACCGCGTGGCGGCGAAATATGACAAAATTTACGATGACCCGTTCTGGGAATTCCACGACCGGATCACGTGGAACCACCTGAAGCCCTTTTTGCCGCGCGATGCGACCGCCGCGGTCATGGATTTGGGCTGCGGCACGGGCAAATGGGGGCTGAAGCTGCTGAAGGGGGGTTATCCGACGACCTTCACGGATCTCTCGGCGAAGATGCTGGACGAGGTGCAAAAGAAGCTCGACGTGTGGAAGGAGCAGCCCGACCTGGCGGGAAAAGTGGCGAAGGCGACGGTGCAGGAGGCGGACGCGGTGGACCTGCGCGCGTTCCCCGAGAGTCATTTTTCACTGGTGACGGCGATGGGCGACGTCGTGTCGATCTGCTCCGATCCGGGCCGCTGTTTGTCGGAAGTGCATCGGCTGCTGGCGCCGGGGGGGATCTTCGTGTTCACGGTGGACAACCACCTGGCGGCGATCGACCACTTCATCGCCGCGGGCAACCTGGAGGCGCTGGCGGCGTTTGTGAAGTCGGGCAAGACCGAGTGGCTGACGAAAAACGTGGCGGAGCAGTTCGACGTGCACATGTTCACGCCGGGGCAAATCGACTCGCTGGTGAGGGCCAAGGGGTTCGAGGTCGTGTCGCGCATTGGCAAAATGATCATCCCGGCGCGGCAGAACAAAAAGCTCTTCGAGACGGAGCGGGCGCTGGAGGTGCTGATCGATTTGGAGACGCGGCTGCAGTCTGAACCGACGGCGGCGGCGCGGGCGAGTCACCTGCAGCTGGCGGTGCGGAAGGCGACGTAACGTTTTTTTTCAGCGGCCGAGGAGCTTGCCGGGCAGGTTGCGGGCGGTGTGCAGCCAGGTGGCGACGCGGACTTTGGTGCGGAGCTGCTTAAGTTCAGAATCGTCGGGGGCGATATCGAGGGCCTCGCGGAGCCAGAAGCGGGCACGGGCAAAATCTTTTTTGGTCAGGTAAGCGGTCGCGAGGTTGTGCATGGCGACCATGTACTTGGGTTGGATGCGCAACGCGTGGCGTGCCTGCGCGATGCCTTCATCGGTGCGGCCGGCCATCAGGAGGACGACGGCCAGGTTGTGCCGCGCCGCGGCGCTGCGCGGGTTGGCCCCCAGGACGCGATTGAACGCCACTTCCGCGGATCCAAGCTGCCCGAGGTCCATCAGCATGCAGCCCAGATCGAGGAGCGTTTCCTCATCGTGATCCTGCTGGGCGAGCTCGCAGTTGGCGTGGTAGAGGGCTTCGGAGCGGGCTCCCTGCTGGTGATAAATCTCCGCCAGCTTGAGATGGGCCGCCGGGTAGGCGCGATCTTTTTTCACGACCCGGCGGAACTGTTCGAGCGCCCCGTTGAGATCGCCGGCATCGTGGGCCAGCTCGCCGAGATGAAAATGAGCGGTGCACTCGTCGGGCTGCAGTTCGAGCACGTGGCGGAATTTTTCGGCGGCGGCGGAGAGGTCGCCCATCTCGACGAGGAGTTCCCCCAGATCGAGCAGGACATCGAGGTCGCCGGGGCTGGAGCGCAGCTCCTCAATGAAGTGTCCGCGGGCCTCGGCGAGTTGTCCCTTGGCCCAGCAGGCGTCGCCGATGCGGGCGTGGACCTGGGGGTACTCGGGGTCGATTTCCTGGACCTGCTGCCAGCACCAGAGGGCGCGATCAAACATGCCCCGGGAAAAGAGCGAATTGCCCACGTGGTAAAGGCAGAGGGGACATTTTTCGCGATACTGGCGGGCGAGATAAAACATTTCCTCGGCCCGCTCGTGGTCGCCCTTTTCGGCGTAGGCGACGATGCGGTGGCAATAGCAGGCTTCGATGGAGGCATCGACGGCCTCGACATGTTCAAACTGAACAATGGCCTGATCGAACTCGCCGGCACGGTTGAGGTCGCGCCCGAGGGCGAGAAGCACTTCCACATCGTCGGGGTCGATCTGCAGGGCACTGCGGTAGGCCTGGATGGCATCGCTGAAGCGGTCCAGCGCGTCGTAGGTCAAACCGAGGTTGTAGTGCCACGATCCGTTGTACGGATTGATGGCGATCGCCGCCTCGAGCTCGTCGAGCGCTTCCTGCCAGTGGCCGCGCTCGTAGAGTTCGTGCGCCTTTTCCACGCGATGTTCCGCTTCATCCCACTCGGTCATGAGGGGCTCGTCTCCGACTCGACAACAGACCCGATGCTATCAAACGCGATGCCGCAAGGGAAGAGACCGCGGCGGAGTCTTCAGGGAGCCGTTGCCGGAGCGGTGGATCCGATGGGCCCCTCGGCGGCACCGCCGGCAGCGCCTTCTTGCCCACCGACGCCGTTTTCCAACGCCGCGTTCATCTGCAAGGCAATGCTATTCTGCGGTTCGATGCGGAGGACGGCGTGCACCTGCTCGAGCGCGGTCGCTCGGTCCCCCAGCCGATAGGCGACGGAGGCAAGCTGCAGTCGCGGCTCGACGAACGTCTCATCCGCCGCGACCGACCGTTGAAACGCCGCCCGTGCTCCTGAAAGATCGTTGCGCGCCAGGCGCGATACACCGAGGTTGAGCCAGCTGTAGGTGGAATCGGGATTGATCCGGACGGCCTGCTCGAATTGACGCTCGGCGCCGGCGGCGTCGCCGGTGCGGCGGTCCAGAAGGCCGAGGTTGACATGCGCGATGGCGCGCTCGACCCGACTGCCAACGGGCGCGTTCACGCCCTTTTCGTACAGCCGCCGTGCCTCATCCACCTGATTCAGCGCCAAGTAGGCGTTGCCCAGGTTCGTATAGCCGACCGCTAGATCGGGCCGCAGCGTGACCACCCGTTGCAGGTACACCAGGGCATGGGGAATGCTGTTCGGATCCGTGCGGCCGCGTTCCAGCAGCATCTCGCCCAGGCGCTCGTTGGCCAGCCAGGAATCGGGATCGTGCCGCAATACGTCCGCCCACACGCTCTCGGACGTGCGGTAGATGGAGGCAATCGAAGCGCTGTCCAGGGCAAGCCCGGCAAGCAGCAGCAGCGCCACCCCCCAGGTGATGTTCCACGCCCTGACCCCGCGACCGCGAAGCAGCCACACCATCGTCGACGCGGCGGCGGCACAAAACACCGGCATGGCGGCGTACTGCCAGTGGTCCGACACCAGCGAATAACGCATGAAAAAAATGTTCACGAAACCCAGCATCGGCAGCAGCAGTGCGATGTAAGCGGCCAGGGCGACCACGTAGCCCCGCCCGATCCGCCGCCGCAGCGCCCACAGAATCACCAGCAGGATCAACATCAACGCGAGCGGCAGAAACGCCAGGATGTAGCCCGCATCCAGCACGTTCCAGCGGGCATAGGAAAAGGAAATCCACACCGGCACGCAGGCCTTGAGCAGGTAAAACCACAGGGCGCAGCCGGCCGTCGCCAGGCGCGAGACAAAGCCGTCGTCGCGCACCACCGCATCCTGAATCGAGCGGTGCATCTGGAACCAGATCGTCACCAGCCCCAGAACCAGCGAGAGGACAAAATAGGGCAGGGTGCGCAGAATCGCCGCCGGCGTGGCGCGACCCCGATACCACAGCAACAGCAACAGCACGACCGGCAGCATCACCACCGAGGTTTTGGCCAGCAGCGCCAGCAGGAAAACGCCAAGCGACGCGGCGTACAGCCCCCGATCGCCCCGGTTCTCGCTCCGCACCCAGAGCAGCGCCGACGCCAGCATCAGACAGACCGAAAGCGTGTTCTTTCCCTCGGCAATCCAGGCCCCGGTCTCGGCATTCACCGGATGCACGACAAACAGCAGCGCGGCGAGCAGCGCCCCCCGCACGCGCAGATGCCGCAGCGTCCGCCACAGGAAGATCGCGGCCCCGCCATGCAGCAGGGCATTGACCAGGTGATAGGGTTGGAAGGCCGCATCGAGCGGAGTGTTGCCGAAGAGCCGCCATTCCGCCCAGAAGAGCGTGGAGGTGAGCGGGAAGTAATCGGGATTTTCGGTGGTGAACCAGACGCGGTACAGGCCATGCAGACCGAGAAACCCGGTCTGATCGTGCACCAGCGGGTTGTTCACCAGGAGGAGGTAATCGTCCCAGAAGAACTGGCCGCCAAAGATGACGGGAGCGAAGACGAGCAGCGAGAGCAGCAGCAGCAGGCCAGTCCCAAGCCAGGGGTAGCGCGGGTTATCCAGGACGAGTTTTTCCATCCGGGCATTCTACTCGGGCGCGTGCGCCG
>CALCHA010000674.1 GCA_937901265.1 uncultured Phycisphaerales bacterium | reverse complement strand
ATCATCGACGGTGTACTGAATCGCCACTTCCATGTGCACGATGTTCTTGTCGCCTGTGATGAGGTAGGGATCGAAAAGCGCGCCGGCGATCACAAGATTGATGCCCGGGTTTTCCCGGATGAACTGCTTTTTGAAATCTTCGTAAGCGTCCGGCGTCGAGTTGAACACGTTGACGACGAGGTTGCGGGTCTGCTTGGTCGAAACCTTATGCACGGTGTCAATCGGCCAGGGCATGTGATAGTGAAGGCCGGGCTCCACGAGCAGAACCGGTGCCGGGGTCGCCTCGGCGGCCTGAATGATGTCGTCCGCGGTGCCGGGCGTTGCCTTGGCCGCGCCCTGCCCGGTGGTGACGTAAGTCCCGAGCCGCTCGATGATCGCCACTTCATCCACATTCACGGTGTAGAAGCCCGAGAGCAGCCACGCGATCAGCGTCAGCCCGGCAAACACCAGGAGAATGTGATGCGCCTTGCCGAAGCGGCTTCCAGTGCTCTGCAGCACCGGCAACTCGCGGCGGGGGGGTTCTTCGACGGGGTGAAACATGGTCACCGGCCCACCTCCTGCGTGGTTCGGGCGGCCTGCTGCGCCTGCGGAGTGGTGAACGCGCCCAGCGGTCCGGTCATCCCCAGCGTCGGACGCTCGGGCGGTGTCCCCGGTTGCGTGCTCGGCCCGCGCGATCCGCCGCCCGGCGACGTGAACAATGCCTTGAGCCACGGCGTGTCGGTGGGCAACACCAGATAAGTGTTTTTCGTGAAGGAAGTTTTCATGACCTCCATGCTTTTCCAATATTCATAAAATTCGCGAGCGTCGGCAGTTCCCTGGACGCCTTCGAGCGTCTTGAGGGCTTCGGCATCGCCTTGGCCACGAATCGACTCCGCCTGCTGCTGTGCCGAGGCAATCGTCTGCGCGGCGCTGTTACGACCCTCCGCCCGGAGCACATCCGCCTGCGCATCGCCCTGCGCCCGGAAGCGGTCCGCATCCTGCTCGCGCTCCGAGGCCATGCGGCGATACACCGACTCCGCATTGGCCGGAGGAAACGCCATGCGCGAGAAGCCGATCTGCACGATCTCCAACCCCTGGGCGCTCACGGCGTCGTTGACGTCCTTGGAAACCTGGTCCTCGATCTGCGTGGTTTCCACCTTCGTCTTGTCGGTGTTGAACAGGTCGTCAAGCGCGTGGCCAGAAACTTTGGCCTGCACGAGACCGGAGATTTTCTGCGAGAGCAGCCGCTGAGCGATTTCGTCGTTGCCGCCGTTGGTCGTCTGGTAGAACTTCACCGGGTCCTTGATCCGCCACGCCGCGAACGCCCGCACGCTGATGGTCTCGCCGCCGTTGGTGGCGACCTGCTGCAGCGTATTCGGGAAGAGGTGGATGCGCGTGTCCATGCGCGTCACGATGTCGGTGGGCCACTTCAGGTACCAGTTATAAGCGATGCGCGCCTGATCCTTTTCACCTACCAGGTTTCCAAATCGGTACAACAGCACGGTCTCGTAGGGCCGCCGCACGAACGTGCACAGCACCACGAAGAGAATTCCGAGAACTCCCACCGCAAACAAACCGATCAGCAACCGTCGCACAAAAGCACCTCAAGCATTCCATTTTGCCCCCCGAAAAGTCACATGGTCATCGCGTTAAGAAGTAACCCGGTCATTGTCCTGGGCCCGCGCCCGAGCCCGCGCGCGGCGCAACCCCGGGGCCATCCTCGCCCTTCTGCCACAACAGGACGCCCAGCCGCGTGTCCTTGATAATTTTCGCCGGCGCCGCCATCGCATCGCGCATCGCGGCATAGAGCGTGTTCATTTTCGCGAGCCGCGTCAGATCCGCCGCATCGGGGCTTTTTTCTATTTCCGCCATCATCGTCGTCATCCGCGCCGCCTCGCCCTGCGCTTTGCCAATACGCTGCGCCTTGTCCGCCTGCGCGTCATCGACGAGCGCCGTCGCGCGTCCCTCGGCCCGCGTGATGGCACCCTGACGCTCCCGCTCCGCCGAATTGATCTGCGTCTGCTTGTATTCCAGCATGTCCACCACATACTCAAACGCATGCGCCGGACCGCGACGCACCCCGCCGGGAAGAGACGGATCGGGTTCCAGGCCGCGCCCGAAGGGCGGATGCAGGTCCTTGATCGTCAGGTCGACGATCTCTATTCCCGACGGCAGCAAATTCAGCTGGTCCTGCAGGGTTTTGCGGCACTCATCGCTGACGTGCTGCCGGTCGAGCACCAGAATGTCGTCCAGCGAGTGCGTCGCAAACGTCTTGGTCACGGCATAGCCCGTCGCCTGCTGCACCAGCGCCGCATAAATCGGCAGGGCCTTCGTGCCGCCCGTGCTCCGCTCGTAAAAATCGGCGTGCGAGAGGTGGTTGTAAAAGGCCACCGGGTCACTCACCCGCCACCACACGCCGACATACGTTTCCAGCAACTGCGGCGAGGCCTGAACCTGTCCCTTGGCGTTGGTCGCCACATCCCCGGTGGCGAATTCGTCTTCCTTCTCGGCGTTGATCTTGGGCACCTCTTCGCCGATCGTCCAGAACTGAAAATCCAGCTCGCCCCCGGCGTTGGTGCGGTGCAGCTCCTTCCCCACCGCCGTGTATTGCAGCTCCTGCGTCGGAATCAGCACCAACCGGTCCACCGGCCACGGCCAGGCGAGATGGAGTCCCGGTGGGAACTGTACCGGCGTCGCAAGACCCTTCGCATCCACCCCGCCCACCGGCATGCCCAGGTGCTCGATAATCCCGATCTGCCCCGCCGGCACGACCCGGAAGCAACTCGCCCCGATCGCCAGAACCACCAGCGCCACCAGCGCCCGCGGCATCAGCCGGGCGATCACCCCGCGCTCGCCCTCCCCGCCGCCCATGCCCACGCTTTGCGCCAGCAGCGCCTTGACCCCTTCGATCCAATAGCTCGAAAGCATCGGCACCAGCGGCAAAGCCTGAAGATCCACCGCCTCCTGATCGAGCTCTTCGACGCCCGAGTAACTCCGTGTCGAATTGACGATCAGTTCCACCCCCTGCAGCGCCAGCAGGCCCCCGATCAGACCGCCCGCCACTTCCGAAGCGTAGGGCTGCTTCAGGTACACCAGCAGCGTGGCGATACCCATCGCCAGGAAGCCCAGCGCCCCCATGCCGAAGCTGCTCTCGACCGCCTCCCCCTCCGCGGTGGGCCGCTTCCCCGGCCGGGTGAAGGCATACACGCCCAGATAAATCGCCGCCGCCGCCAGCCCCATCACCAGGCCCAGATTGTCCAGCGTTTTGGGCGCGTCGAACGTCCCGGCAAAGGGAAACGCCTTGTCCGGGTTCGCCCGTGCCCAGCCGAAAACTTCTTCGACCAGGAAAAATATCAACCCCGCCATCGCCACCAGCACCACCCCCGTCAGGGCCACCAGCACCCGCTGAAACCCCATTTCCAGCGTGCGCACGCCGCGCGTTTTTTTCTGTTCGATCACCGCGTCGCCGAAGGTCATCCCCATCCCCCCCTCGCGTTGCTCCATCGCCGGCAGGTCGCCCATGGCTTCGGCCTGGCGCCCCAGCATGAGACCCCAGCCCGCAAGCCCCACCACCACACCCTGCGTCAGCGCAGCGATCATCCCCGCCCAGAAAAAGGTCGTGTGATAGAAAATCCCGCCCATCAGGCAGATCCCCGCCACCACCACCAGCAGGGCCACTGCAGCCCATGCCACCATCTCAGCCCGTTTCATACACACACCGCCACAAGAAAAAGAATCGCCCCCCACCCGCTCCATCCACATCGCGCGTCATCACTTCAGATGTTTCCCATCGGCGTAAACCGCGGAGCCACAAATGCCGCCTCCAACTTCCTCTGGCGATCTTCATCGAACTGCTCGGGCTCTTCCGTGACCGGCGCCCGCTTCCGCGCCCCGCCGCCCGCCAGCCGCACCGAGTTCACCGCGATCACCCCCACGCCTGCAATATGCACCAGCGCCGCCACCACCGGCCCAAAAAGCCCCGCCGCCGCCGCCGCCTCCGCAAGCCCCGCAAACACCAGCGAGAACAGCAGGTTCTGGTAGATCGCCACGCGCGTCCGCTTGGCGAGGTAAATCAGCAAGGGTACACGCGTCAGATCATCACGCAGCAGCACCGCGTCGGCCGCCTCGATGGCCACATCCGTCCCGCGCACCCCCATCGCCACACCCACCGTCGCCGTGGCCAGGCTCGGAGCGTCGTTGATCCCGTCGCCCACCACCAGCACCCCTTTGCCCCCACGCTGCAGGTTGCGCACGATTTCCACTTTCTGACTCGGGAGCAGTTCCGCGTACACGTCATCGCATCCCACCGCGCGGCCCACCAGCTCCGCCGTCCGCCGGCGGTCGCCCGTGAGCATCGCCACTCGCTGGATCCCCAAATCCCGCAGCCGCGAGATCGTCTTGGCCGCCTCCGGCCGAATCTCATCCGTCATGTACACCGCCCCCAGT
>CALCHA010000673.1 GCA_937901265.1 uncultured Phycisphaerales bacterium | reverse complement strand
CAAGAGCCTGCGCGATTTGCAGGACGCGACGCGGGCGAAGCTGAACGACACGACCTCGCGTATCGACCAGCTCAACCTCGAATCGACGGGCACGGGGCGCATCAGCGTGGTCAGCGAAGGCGATCGCCCGGGTCTGCCTTATCGTGATTTGCGGAAGCAGTTCGGCTTGCTGGGCGGACTGGGCGGGGCGTTCACCGGCATCGGTCTGGTGATGCTGCTGGGGCTTCTGGACCGGCGGCTGCGCAGCTCGAACGACGCCAGCGCGGGCGGCCTGAACGGCGTGGAAATGCTGGGGGTGCTGCCGCATCTGCCGGTGCAGCAGCTTAACTCTGAGAGCGCGGTCCTTGCGGCGCACTGCGTGCATGGCGTGCGTGCGTCGCTGCAGGTTGCCGCGGCCGGACAGAGGCGCGTCTATGCGATCACCAGTCCGGCGGCAGGGGAAGGCAAGACGAGCCTCACCCTCGCGCTGGGGATGTCGTTTGCGGCCACCGGGGCGCGGACGCTGTTGATCGACTGCGACCTCATCGGCGGCGGGATGTCGAGCCGGGTCAAGGGGATCGCGAAGACGACGCTGCTGACGACGCTGCTGATGCAGAAGCGGCTGACCCGCGACGAGCTCAAAGCCGCGGTCAAGCATTCGCAGAAAGAGGAAATCCCGCTGGACCAGGCGATCATCGATCTGGACATGCTGCCGCGGGAGGCGATTGATGCGGCGATCGCCGCCCAGAACGGGCATCATTTTGGCCTGATGGACGTGATTCATGGCGAGCCGCTGATGACGTCGGTGCAGTCGATTGGCGAACAGCGGCTGTCGGTGCTGACCCTGGGCGGGGCGGAGCCGGAGGACGTGCAGCGGCTCTCTCCGAAGAAGCTGGGGCGGGTCATTGAGCTGGCGCGCAAGAACTTCGACGTGGTGCTGGTCGATACGGGACCGGTGCTGGGGAGTCTTGAGGCGGTGATGATCGGGAGCCGGGTGGACGCGATGCTGATGGTGGTGTCGCGCGGGACGAACCGGAGTCTGGCGGTGCGGGCGCTGGAGCGGCTGCAGGCGTCGGGCGGACGGGCGATGGGGGTGGTGTTCAACCGCGCCGCGTCGTCGGACGCCACCTATTCGAGCTCGAGTTCGCATGGGTCGGTGACGAGTCGCCGCTCGTCGAGCAATGTGCTTCCGCGGCGTCCTCTGGAGGGGTTGGAGGAGTATGAGCGGATGGGTCCGCTGGCGGCAGCGGTCGCGATGTCCACCCGGTCGAACGCCGGTAAACCCCAAGCTGCGGAGAGCCTGTGACCAGCGTCATCCTTCAGGAGCCGCCGCATCTGGCGGCGTCCACGGCCTGCCGGCTGTGGGGGCTATCGCCGCGGGAGCTGCATGACGCCTATTGGCGGACCATGGGGGTCTCGGTGGCGCGGCCGGGCTCGCCGGCCGCAGCCGATGCGGGGCTCTTTTTGTTGCTGGGGGCGGCGACGACAGCGCTGCTGGATTTCCGCAAAGTGCTCGAGCTGATGGGCTGGACCTCGCCGACGCTCTGTTACGTGCGGGCGCGCACCCCGGCAGCGCGTCCCGGCCAGCCAACGGGCGGTCCCCCACCGATTTCAGCGCGGTGCGCCTTCACGCCCTCCGCCGCCCTGGCGGGCGCATGGACCGCCGGCGATAGCGGGTATGCGGCGTGGCGTGGATTGAAAGCCCAGGTGCCGCCGCACCGCCGCACGATTGCCCGTCCGCTGGGGCGGGTTCTGGAGAATTGCCCCGACGAACTGCTGCTGGAGCGACTGGCGCATCTGTGGAGCGATCCGACGCTGGGGGTGGTGGGCTTGAAGCAACGGGGGCAGGGGGTGTATGCCCTCGAAGCGCCGGCCGGGCAGGGGACGCACGCCTGCAAGCGGCTGTGGCTTGGCCGCGGACGCTCCCCCGCGGAGGCCAGGCCCGGCGCCGTGTGCGTCCTTCCTGACGCCTCCTGATTTTTGCCGACAGGGGTCGGCCCTTTCCCATTCCCGCATTTTCCGAGCACACCATGACACTCCTCCGCAAGCGCCGCGTTCTTCTGGTCCTTCTTGCCGCCGCGGTCGTCGGCACCGGGATCACCGGCTTCGTGGCCTACCGGATGCACACGATTCGTCACGGTTTTCTGGTGGCCCGAGACATGGGCTTTGCTGAATACCAGAAGGGGGACTACGCCGGGGCGACGCGTGATTTGAACACGTATCTGGGGCGTTTTCCTTCGGATACGGCGGCGCTGCGGGCGTTCGCCGAGTCGCGGCTCAAGGTGGAGGAGCCCGATGGGAGCCAGATTCCCCTGGCGATCAATGCGTACCGCCGCCTGATGGACCTCGGGAGCGACACGCCGGAGATGCGGCACAAGCTGGTCGATCTGTTCATGAAGGCGGGCCTTAACACGGAGTGCGTGCAGCTCGCGGACAAGCTGCTGGCGGTGGACCCGCACGACGCCCCGGTGCTGCACAACAAGGCGATGTCGCTGTTTCAGTTGCGCAAGTATGACGACGCGGCGAAGGTGAATGCCGTCTATTGCGCGGTGAAGCCCGACGATTTTGAGGCGCGGGTGGTGCAGCTTGAGCTGTTGCGGCACGTAGGCCCGCCGGCGCCGGATATTGTCGGACAGGTGGACAAGGCGCGTGCCGCGCGGCCGGACGATGTGCGGCTGATCCTGCTGGAGTCGATTGCCTGCGCGATGGTGGGCGACGGCGACGGGGCCAGGAAGTGGGCGCGGGCGACGGCATCGCACAAGGCGGCGGAGGCGAAGGTTGCCTCGTTCCAGACGCAGCAGCTGTGGAACACCGGGGAGACGGCGCTGGGGGATGCGGTGTTGTCGGACGCGGTGATGACGTTCAAGGACGCGACGCTGCAGGGGCTATGGGCCAAGCGGTTGTATCAGTTGGCGCGGTATGACGAGCTGGTGAAGCTCACGCCGGTGGATCCGACGAATGCGGCGGTTCGGGCCGCGATTGGCGGGTATCAGTGCCTGGCGTACATCGCGCTGCAGGACATGGACAAGGCCCGGGCGGCCCGTGCCGCGCTTGCGGCCGACGGCCAGAGCATCGCCGCGCGGGACTGGGCGGAGATGCTGCAGTATTCGATCGACCCTGAGTCGGGGACGGCGTCGTCGCGGGCGCGGGGGATCAAGGATCTGGCGGGGCGGCATCCGGAAATTGCGTATTTTCAGATGATGCAGGCCGCGGTCACGCAGGCGGCGGGCGACTTTAATACGACGCTTCGCACGTGGAACGCGGTGGCCCGCGCGGAGCCGGCCTGGGCCACGCCGGTGGTTCGGATGGCGGAGGTCTTCATCGCGACGAACCGCTTTGCCGAGGCATTGGCGGCCAGCAGGGTGGCGGTGGCGCGGGCGCCGGGCGACCGGGACGCGCTGGTGGCGCTGGCGCTGGCGACCAATGGTGCGGGCAATGCGGCGGATGATGGGCAGGCGCTGGCGACGATGCTCGATCAGATTCGGCAGAAGTTTCCGGATGAAAAACGCATCATGGCGTTGCGTGTGTCGCTCAAGGCCAAACTGCAGGGGCGGGACGCTGGTGCCGCGGCGCTGCAGCAGGTGCTGGCGCTGCAGCCGGCGGCACCGCTGCCGGTGCTGCTGCAGCTTCTCTCGATCAGCCACACGCAGAATCTGGGGGAGGATGATGCGTGCCTCGCGGCGGCGGAAAAAGCCTACGGCATGGTGCCGGACGTGGCCTTCGCCAAGGCCGCCCTGATGGCCGAACAGGGCCACACCCCCGAGGGTGCCGCGCTGCTGAAGGATCTCCGCGCCAAAGCGACGTCGGATCCCGAAGCGTGGGACCTGGCGTATGCCCGGTACCTGGAGGCGGCGCATGATCCGGCGGCGCATGATTTGTGGCTGTCGATCAGTGAAAAATACAGCGACGACCAGCGGGCGCAATGGCTGGCGCTCAACTCTCCCTCCATTCAGGGAGATCATGCCGCCGCGGGCAAGGTTATCGAACGCCTGCAGCCGCTGATGGGCGAAACCGACTTCAACTACAAGCTGGCCCGTGCCCAGTGGCTGCTGGCGGGTACGCCCGGTGCGACAGCCATCAGCCAGGCATCGGACCTGCTCTCCGACATGACCAAGGCCCAGCCGGATGTGCTGGCCCCGCAGCTTCTTCTGGCGGAATGCCTGCAGCGCAATGGCAACATCAGCGGGGCGATCGACCATCTGGAAATTGCCGCCCGCCTCGCGCCGGAGAACGTTCCCATCGCGATCAACCTGGCGCAGTTGCTGCAAAGCCAGGGGCAGCAGGAGCGTGCGAATCCCTACATCACGAAAGTGGCCGCCCGCGGGGATCTCAATGCACTGCAACTGCGGCAGGTGGCGCTGCTGCTGGGGCGCCAGGGCAACTACACGCGTGCGGCTGCGCTGATGGAAGCGGGGGCGGCGAAGTATCCGGACGATACGGAAAACCGTCTGCTGCTCGCGGCGCTGGAGGCGCAGCTTGGCCAGAACGATAAAGCCGCGGCTTTGTTCGACGCGCTGGTGAAGCAGCCGACGCTGCCGATCATCCGCGCCGCCGCGGCGTTTTATGCGTCGCACGACCGCACGGAGCAGGCCAAGACGGCGCTGGCGGCCCTGCATAACCTGAAGCTCGATCCCGGGGTCATCGCCACGGAGATGGGGGATTTCGCCACCCGCTTTGGCAGGCCCGCGGAGGTGCTCGCCGCTTATACCGAAGGGTTGAAGGAGGCCCCGGCGAACGCCCAGATCTGGTACCGGCTGATTGGCTTTCACCTGCAGAATGGCAACGTCGCGGACGCCGAGAAGGCCATCGATCAAGCCGCCGCGGCCCTTCCGAACGACGCGGTCATCGCGAGCCTGACCGCGAAGAAGCATGCCATTGAGACGCTCAGTGGGGACACTCGCTGCCGCCCGATGCTGCTCTCGCTGATCACCGCTCCGCAGTTTTCCGAGGCGGCGACCGCGGTGCTGGCGCGATTGGAAAAGTCGGGCGGGACGACGGCGCCGGATCCGCAGCTCGGGGTGGACCTGTCGCGGCTGGCGGATCGCTATCCGCAGTACGCGGCGCTGCAGAACCTCGCCGTGGAGGTGAATGTGCTGATGAACCGCACGGATGATGCGGTGAACATCGCGGTGCGCGCGATGCAGACGTTCCCCACCGCGGCCGAGCCGGCGCGGCTGGCGAGCGCCGCGTTCGCGGCCTCGAGCCGCTGGTCGGAAACGCTGGGGGCATCCAACCAATGGCGCACCCGTTCCGCGGATCAAACGCTCGCCCCGGACGTGATGATTGGCGCTTCCTACCTCGGTCTGGGCCGCCCCGATGACGCCCTGCGGCAGATCCAGCCCTACATGGAGGAGGCCGCCACCGACCCCGACAACTACGGCGCGGCGATCGTGATCTACGCCCGCTCCGAGCTCGCGAAGAACCGACCCGACAACGCGCAAGCCAAGCTGTGGCCGTTCGCCAAATCCTCGAAGCGCGGGATGGTGGCGTTCCTGCAGATCGCCGGCCACGAGGCTCCGACCGACACCGGCAAACAGTGGCTGGCGATGGCGCGACCGGAACTGCGCAACGACCTCGACCTCGAGTATGTCTATGCCACGGCTGCCGTGGAACTTGCGGCGCGGGCCAACGACAGCGGCCCTGTGCTTACGGCGATCGACGAGCTGTCTCACGCCGTCGCCGCGGGCAACAGGGATCCGGTGAAGCTGTCGCTGGGCTATCTCTCGCTGGGGATGCTGCAGGAAAACCAGAGCCAGGTCGCGCAAGCCGAGGCCGCCTATCGCAAGGCCATCGAACTCAATCCCAAGTGCGACCCCGCGTGCAACAATCTCGCGATGATCCTGGCACGCAGCGGCCGCCTGCCGGAGGCGCTCAACTTCGCCAGCCAGGCCGTGGAACTCGCGCCGAAAGTCGCCCCCTATCAGGACACGCTGGCGTTTGTGCAGGACAAGGCGGGGGATCACAAGGGGGCGATCGATCACCTGCGTACGGCGATGGCGCTGCAGCCGACGAATGTGGAATGGCGTATCAACCTGGCGCAGGTGTATCTCAATGCCGGTCAGAAGGACCAGGCGAAGTCGACGCTGGCCACGGGCGTGCCCATCGCGGCCGAACAGCTCGCTCCGGATCTGCAGAGCCGCTTCGCCACGCTGACAAAGAGCCTCGGTGTTCACTAATCGCAGGGGGAGCGCCCTCCCCCTCCCGCCGGGCAGTCCGCCGGCGCAACTTCACCGGGCGGTGTCCCGGTTTTAGCTCACGGATGGGCAGCACGGGTGGGCAGGATGGATGGGTAGGACAGTGGGTAGGACAAAAAAATGATTCAGATTTATCTTTATGCAGGGTTCGGAGCGTTTCTGCTCTCCGTGATGCTGACGCCGTTGCTCATCACGCTGGGAAAGAAAGTCGGCATGGTGGACATGCCGGACCACCGCAAGATTCACTCCGCGCCGATCCCGCGCTGCGGCGGCCTGGCCATGGCCGCCGCGGCGACCGCGGTGCTCGTGGCTCTGTTTTTCTTCAATGACGCCCTGCACGCTTCGACCGAGGGGCAGCGCATCACGCTGCTGGCATTGCTTACCACGAGCCTTGCGGTCCTGTGCATTGGCTTTGTCGATGACACGCTGCACGTGCCGGCCAAATACAAACTCCTCGCACTGGCGATCGCCGCGGGCAGCTTCGCGGCCTCCGGGCAGCGCATCGATGCGATCCACCTCGGCCCCTACTATTTCTCCCTGGGCTGGGCCGCGTTCCCCGTGACCGTCCTCTGGCTGATCGCCCTGCCGGTGAGTCTCAACTTTCTAGACGGCATGGACGGCCTCGCCGGCGGCGTCGCCCTGCTGGCCGCCGCGGTTCTTGCGATCGTCGCCATAAGCTTCTCCGTGATCCATGTCGCGGTCATCAGCATCGCCCTTGGCGGTGCCATCGGCGGATTTTTGATCTTCAACTTCAACCCCGCCAAAATCTTCATGGGCGATGCGGGGAGCATGTTCCTGGGGTACGTTCTCGCCGCGCTGGCCGTGATGGGCTCCGCCTCCACGGGTCAATCCAACATTCTTCTCTCGGTGGTGGTCGCCCTTTCGGTGCCGCTGTTTGATACGCTGCTGACGTTTGTCCGGCGCGGCGTGCTGCTTCGTCGCTCGCTCTTTTCCGCCGAGCGTGGCCACATCCACCACCGCCTCCTCGATCTGGGCCTGCACCAGCGCCATGCCGTGCTGCTGCTCTACTTCGCCAGCCTCTGTTCCGCTGCGGCCGCGCTGACGCTGAACCTTTCGCAGAAACGCATCATGCTTCTCGCCGCCGGGTTGCAGCTGTGCGTGATCATTGGCCTGTTCCGCGCCGCGGGTTCGGCCCGCGCCCGCGACACCGTGAGCGCCCTGCGACGCAACCGGCGCATCGGGCGGAACACCCGGCACTACCGCTCTGCCTTTGAGGAGTTGCAGACGCGTCTCAAAATGGTGCGCGACTTTGAGGGATGGTGGCGAGAAGTCGCCGTCGCCGCCGAGTTGCTCGATTTCCTCGAACTGCGTTTGCCCGTGATCTCCCGCGATAACGCCCTTCGCGAACTGCAGTGGAAAAATCCCAAGGTCTTCCCCGGCACTGAAGCCATCTCGGCCACCGTGCCCATCGCCCATCGACGCCCCGGCGAGCCGCTCAAGGCGACCATCGAAGTGGCCACCGCGGGGCTGCTCGAATCCGCCGGCGAACGCGTGGCCCTGTTCACCCGGCTGATGAGCGAGTTCACCCTGTCCACCCTCCCCGATCAGGCCGACAAGCCCCCGAAATTCTCGCTGATGTCCGCCATCTCGGGTTTCGCCGGCGGGCTGGTGAGCCGTCTGGCGATCCGCGCGATCATGGGGCTGGCCGAAGGGCCGGTCGCGGCTACCGGCGGGGCGGTGGCGGTCGAGGCTTCGCACCCCAAGCGGCGGGGCATGAACAACGGCATCT
>CALCHA010000672.1 GCA_937901265.1 uncultured Phycisphaerales bacterium | reverse complement strand
AGGTGAAGACCATGGTGGCGGCGAGCTTGGCGCGGGCGAAGGCGAATTCATCGAAGACCAGGCTCTGGGCGAGCTGTGGCATGAGCCGGAGGTGGTCGTGGTTGGAGCAATAATTGACGACCTGGGTGCAGTCGGTAAAACCGCGGCGCATCGGGTGCACCACGTCCTTGATGCGTTCAAGGTCGGGATGGCCCTGGGCGATGGCCTGATCGCCGATGGTCCAATAGTAGGAATCCTGCCACACCGCATCCATCGGCTTGCCGCTGTCGGGCGGGCCGGCGACCTCCGCGGATTCGGGGAGGTATTCCGCGATGCTGATGTAGGGCTTGTTCCCCGCGACCGGGCAGCCGGTGTCGCGCATCATGCGGAGAGCGTCAAAGTTCTCGATCTGCTTGGCGGCATCAAAGCGTAAACCGTCAACGTGGTATTGGCTCACCCAGAAATGAATGCTTTCCGAGATAAACTTGCGTGCCGGCATCACCTTGTTGTCCGGGTCCCAGTGCTCATAGTTGTATTGCGGGCCCCAGGACATGTTTTTGTCCTTGGGATCATGGTGGAACCAGTAATCGTGGTCGATCTGGGCAAGGGGGGTGTCGGTGTGGGCATGGTTGTAGACACCATCGAGGATCACCCGCATGCCTCGGGCGTGGGCTTCGTCGATGAGGTGTTTCAGATCTTCCGACTTGCCATAGGCGCTTTCAGGCGCGAACAAATACTGCGGCGTGTAACCCCAGGCGTAGTCTCCGGGGTATTCCTTGACGGGCATCAGCTCGAGGCAATTGACACCGAGATCCTGCAGATAATCGAGCTTTTCGGTGACATGTTTGAACTGCCCGCGCTGGTAGATGTCGGCTTCACCGCCGGAGAAATCCGCGACGTGGAGTTCGTAGATGACCAGCTCGTTGTTCGCGGGCAGGGGCGCATCATCATGCTTCCAGACGTACTCGTCGACGCAGACCCTGCCGTTGCGAATGCGCAGGACGCCGTTGCCGGTGTCGGGATCGACGCGGGTGGCCTTGGGGTCGGTGATGGTGACGATTTCGCCTTTTTTGTAGAACCATGATTTGCTGGCGACCTTGAAGCGGTAAGCGAACTCCCCGTCGGGCAGTTCGACGGAAACGCGCCAGTTGCCCTCCTTGTCCCTGGCCATGGGGAGGTCCTGCCAGCGGGTAAAGTCGCCGGTGATGGCGACGAACTCGATGGTGGGGGCAAAGAGGCAGAGCTCAATCGTGGCCGTCGGCAGGATGGCGGGGATCGGCGCGGCGGCCTTCAACGCTTCGCTATCCTGTGGCGTGGCGGCGGGGAGGGCGTCCTGAGGCTTCTGCTCGAGCGGCTGCTCGCCACGGGCCAGAGTCTTGTCGCTGAGCGCAACCTGCGGGGAAATTGCCATTTGAGAAAACTCCGTTAAACATCTTGCTTCCGACTGCCGCCTCAACGCAAAGATTGGGCCAAACTGAAATGCTTTGAATTTTTAGAGCAATCACCGCTGCTCAACAGGCGGAGCGACTGGATGGCGGGGTAGAGGCTGGCAAAGTGGCGCTCTTCGTCGGGCTCGCCGAGGCCGCGGGGAAATGGGGGATCTCGCGGTAGCCGGGCCGGTAGGGATTAACACTTGCGACGGCTGACCCCAAAGGGCTATCGTAAAGGCTCTTTCTCCCTGCCTTATAAGGAGCTGCCCGTGACGAAAACCACTGGCCTCTGGGTGGCGGTCGCCGCCATCGCTGGATTTTGCCTGTTGACGGTGGTCCTTCTGGGGGTCATTGGTCTGCTGTGGTTCACCCGTTCGGCCGGGGCTCCGCCGTCTCCAACGTTCGCTGCGGCCCCGCCGATGGTGGAAGGCTCGCCCTATACCCCCTCGGGCCCGCCGCTGGTGCCGATGTCGCCGGCGATGGCCACTCCCTCACCGGTGATGCCGGTGATGCCGCCCGCGTCGCCGCGCTCGGCAGCGCTCGACCGGGCCATCGCCGCCGCCGGCCCGACGGACACGCCACCGGCGCCCGCGGGCATGGCACCGCCGGCACCCGCGCGGATGGCGGCCGCGGGCGCTCCTCAGGGCACCCCGGCGGTTCCCGCTGGCTATCGGCTGATCAACGCGACGGCCGTGGGGCAGGCGTTCTCCACCGACAAGGCGAAACCGACGAACGTCCGTGACGCGCTGGAGGCGGGGCTCGACGATCTGGACGATTACTTTGATACCGATTACACGATCACGAACACGTACGAAGATCAGCGTGACCATCGCTCGGGCATCTCGATGTTCGAGGCGCAGTACAAGGGAGCGAAGGTCACGGGGTATGTGATGGCCCGATTGAACGACAAGGGGCCGGGGGCGAGTCTCATGGTGCTCTTCGCCAACGCGTCGGCCACGCAGGCGCAGTGGGCCCAGCTTACCGGGACGCCACCGCAAAACGGCGCGGGCCCAGGCCCAGGTCAGGGCCAGGTCGCCGGCCAGGGTGCCCCCACCGCCGCCAGCCCGGGTGTCGGCCCGGGTGCCGGGCCCGGTCCTCAGAATGCGCAGGCCACCAACAACGCCGGGCCGGCCGGCAATCCCACCGGCCAGCCGGTGGCCTCGGCGGAGCAGCTTGCCAAGCTCGCCGCCGCGGTGCCTCTGAATACCTACCGGTTCCCCGACAACACGGGGAGCGTGGGACTTGCCGAGGGTTGGACGACGGACGCGCAGTCCTGCCAATCGATGTTTGTGATCAATGGCCCGAATGGCGCCAAGGTATCGTTCGGCCTTTCGCTCGCGGTCAACACTCCGAATTCGACCGCCGTCCAGATGGCTCGGCAGTATGGGACCGGGGGGCTGCCGCTGTATGTGGCGGCCTACGGCGATCCGGCGACGGTGCTGAACGCGCTGGTTCCGCAGCTGAGCGCCACGCAGGCCCGCGCGGGCGGCCCGACGGTCACTTTGGACAACCTCGCCACCCAGCAGAAGCTGCCCGCTTCGCCCCAGGCCCCCAATGCACAAGCTGCCATCCTGACGTATGGAGCAACCCTGTCGCAGGGGGGTCGTCAGTCGCATCTTTTGGCAACGACGCAAGTGATATTGACGCCGATGTCCAACGAGACGTTCCTTCTGTGGATGACGGAGGTGGCCGCCCCCGACGCGAGTTTCCAGCAGCAACTGCCGGCGATGGTGGCGATGGTCAACTCCTGGAAGACCAATGGTGCCGCGATGCAGGCCAATACAGACAAGTGGATCGCCGATTCCAACGCCCGTTTCCAGGCGGGCCAGGCCGCCCATAAGGATCTGGTCAATACGTACGACCGCTACAACCAGGCGCAGGCGGACAATGCGGTCACCCGGGCACGCGGGGTCGACGACTTCGTCGAGACCATTCGAGGCGAGCGTACCGTGCAGGACACCCGGACCGGGACCAACACGTCGGTGGATTTGGGCAACGTGGACAACGTCGTGAACAACCTGAACCAAGGCGATCCTGGCCGGTACATTCAGGTGCCGCTGCGCGACCAGGCCGACCCCTTGCCGGGCGGCCGGTGAGGCGCGGTGGGGGGTGGGGGAAGAGGAAAGGGTTAAAAGAGCAAAGGCGTAAAAGGGGCGGGGTGGGGCTTTTCAGAATGTTTGTCCGATTGCCGGGCCGGCGGGCATACTTGGGCCGGAGGCTTGGACTGCATGTGCGCACTGGTCGATCAGGCGTTGGAACCGGGCGCCACGATGCCGGTAGTTGAGGGAGCTCTCCGCGTGCCTCCGTTCCCTCCGCTTCTCCGCGTTAGCACCAGACTTGCGCGCAAGAAGAATGGCGCTTCTTAAGACGAAGAGCGTAGCGGTGCACGCGTCCGCCCGATGCTGCTGCGGTTTCCGGTACCGGAGGCTG
>CALCHA010000671.1 GCA_937901265.1 uncultured Phycisphaerales bacterium | reverse complement strand
CTTCACGCTCGGCTGGCACTGGCGGAAGTTCCTGTTTGGGGGCCTGGCGATTTTTCTGGGCGGCTGGATTTACAAGGCCCTCATCATCCGCATGCAACTCCATCCCGTTTAATGGCGTGCGAACGCTTCGCGCGGGGCGGGGGGGCCGTTACGATGCCGCACTTTCCTGTTCCCCGAGGCCCTTCATGCCAACATCTCCCCGCCGCACCGCCGCCCGCACTCTCTCCCGCCTTCTCATGACCGCCTTGCTGGCGGCCGCGCCGCTGGGCCTCTCCGGCTGCTGGCTCTTCGCCGCCTCGCAGGAGTCGCAGGGAACCAAGGTGCCGGCCCAATACCTGGGACTCGCCGACAAGTCCCTGGCCATCGTGGTCTACGCCGACCAGGCCTCGACGGACGAATTCCCCAGCTCGCGCACCGAAATATCCAACTTTCTGGCGGCGGCGTTCCGCACCAAGCTGCCCTCCGCCCGCCTGCTCGATCAGCGGGAGGTCAGCGCCTGGCAGGACGACACGCTCAACTGGAACGCCCTGCCCGAAAAAGACATCGGCAAGCACTTCTCCACCGACCGCGTCCTGTACATCGAGCTCATCGCCTACACCACCCGGGCCAACGCCTCCTTCGGTGATCTGCAGGGGCATATCAAGGCGGTCTGCAAGGTCTTCGAGGTCGACCAGCCGGGCAATGGGCCGGCCTGGTCCGACGTGGTGGAGGTCCGCTGGCCCAAGGATCGGCCCCTGGATCCGACCACGGGCAGTGAAATCGCGGTGCGCAAGCGCGCGCTGGAGCTGTTTTCCACCGAGCTGGTGAATCGCTTCGTCGAGCATCGGGAGTACCCCGATTCCCTCCGCGATCAGGCCCAATAACCCATATTCCGGAGCGGCGGGGGGGCATGATCGGAGATGCTGACATGGCGGTGGCACCCTCACTTCGGACGGCGGCGTGGCTGGTTTCGCTGGCAGCCCTGGCGGGGCTTCAGGGCTGCGCGGCGCTCTATTTCCTCGGCGGGAAGGGCTCGCAGCCGGCGCTTTACACCCTGCCCAAGACCGCGCGCATCCTCGTCTTCGTCGATCCCCGCGCCAACGTCACGGTTCCGGTGGATTTCCCCTCCGCCCTGGGCGAAAAAATCGCCAACCACCTTTACAAATATGGTGTCGCCGACAAGTTCGTGGCGCAGGAGCGACTCACCGCCTTACGCCGCGACCAGCAGCAATTTTCGCGGATGGGCATTGCGGATGTCGCCAAGGCTACCGATGCGGACGTCGTCATTTACGTCGATCTAATTTCCTTTCAAGCCCAGGCGATCAGCGACGACTCCATGGCCGAGGGCTCGGCACATGTGCTGGTGAAGGTGCTGGGGAAAGATGGTGCCCGGCTCTGGCCAAAGGATTCGCCGACGGGGATCGAGACCGCCGCACAGGTGGAACCGGCGCTGACCAGCGACCGCAGTGTGCCGGCGATTATCACGACGCTCAGCGACATGCTGTCGATCCGGGTGGGGCGGATGTTCCAGAGCTACGACAAGGAAGACTCGGTGCTGTCGCGCTGAGAAGTGCCCCGGGGGCGTCCGACAGGCGACCGCCGCCAATCAAGCAAAAGAAAAGGGGCCTGATCCTCCGCGATCAGGCCCCTTTTCTTGCATTGAACATCCGCCGGCCAGCTCAGAAGCCGTAGGTGAGCGAACGGGTCGCCCCCACGGTCTGCACCAGCGGCTCGATCGGGAAGAGCAGGTTCTGCAGGGCCACGCCGATGGCGGCCAGGGGATTCAGCGGCACATACACGATGTCGTCCTGGTCCAGCAGGATGTTGGCCGTCGAGTCGCCACGCTGCGTGATGTCCTTGAGGTTGATCACAGTGACCGCCCGCTTGTCGGGGTCAGGGGAGGGCTTGATCACGTAAATACGCTCCGGCCAGGCGAGCCGGGTGGGCTGGGCGTCGGCCAGAGCGGCGACAAGCGTGTCGCGACCGGTGTAGGGCCGCGGACCCGATTTGGCGGTCTCCCCGAAGATGAAATACATCTGGGACTTGTAGTTGACGTCGACCTGCACCTTCACGTCCTTGTAGTAGGTGCGGAGTTTCTCAGCCAGGAGGTTTTCGACTTCCTGCGGCGACATCCCCGCGACATAGACGCGGTTGAGCAGGTCGAGGTTGATCGTCCCATCCGGAGCGATCTGCTGCGTGGCACCGTTGACTTCCGGGGCCAGCGGGGCCCGGATGGTCAAAACGTCGGGCGGGTTCAGCGGAAAGCGGTCCGTGGAGACCGTTTCCTGGTAGGCCTTTTTGAACTTGGGCAACTGGGCGCGTTCCTTGGCGGTGGGGCCGTTGACGCACCCGCCAAGCGAGGCGACACCGACCATCAGGGCGAGGGGCAGGATGCAACGAAGCTGGGCTTGCATGAGGAACTCCAACGAGAAGCGATGCCGGGGACTACGCTCCCCCAAAACGGAGGGATGCATCCCCCACCCCCGGGATCGACACCAGGGGCCCATTATGCGAAGTTGGCGGGGGGTGTCCAGCGGGCGGGGGGATGCACGCGTCGGCCTGCTCAGCCGTGGCGACCCGTTCCGTCCCCGCCGCTCCCCTCCCGCGCAAGAAAGTTTCGCATCTTTTTTTGCATCTCCCGCTGCCCCGGAGCCCTCAGGGGAGGGTGGCAGGGCGAAGCTTATCGGCCTTTCCCCGGTGCCGCCGCGGAGTTCGCTGTTGCCCGCAGGACGCGATTAACTCCCCCAAGCTGCTGACCGATAAATTTCCGGGCACAGCGGCATTTGTCGCCCCCACCCACCGTGAGGCAACATGGACATCGCAACCATCATGGGCTTTCTGATCGCCTGTTCCGGCATCGTGTTCGCGATGTACCACGGGACCGAGGGCGACTTCAGTGCCTTCTACTCCACCGAAGGCTTCGTGCTGGTCATGGGCGGGGCCATCGGGCTGGGCATCATGTCCATGCCCTGGCACGCCACCAAGGGGGTTCCCGGCTACATCAAGAAATGTCTCTTCCACAAGGATGTGCATCCGCAGCACCTGATTCAGCAGATCGTGCAGTTTGCCGAAGTCGCCCGGCGCGATGGCGTGCTGGCGCTGGAAAACGCCGTCAAAACCACCGACGATCCCTTTCTCAAGAAGGGGCTGCAGCTGGCGATCGACGGGGCGGACCCCGCGGTCATCGAGCAGGTCATGGAGATCGAGCTCTCCTCCATCGAGGAGCGGCACCACCATGGCCGCAAGATGTTCGAGCTGATGGGCAAATATGGCCCCGCGCTGGGGTTGACCGCGACGCTCGTCGGGCAGGTCGCAATGTTCAAAAACATGGCCGGCGGCAGCGGCGGCGGGGAACACAAGGATGGCGGCAGCACCGACCAGGCCGGAGCCATCGCCCATTCGCTGCAGATCGCGCTCCTGGGCACGCTCTACGGCACCATCTGGTCCAACGTCGTCTGCGGCCCGCTGACCGACAAACTGACGGTGCGATCCAAGGAAGAAATGTTCAACAAGCAGATCATTATCCAGGGCATTCTCTCGATTCAGGCGGGCGACAACCCGCGAATCGTGGAATCCAAGCTGATGTCCTTCCTCTCCAGCTCCCAGCGGGCGCACATGGCGCCCGCGGAAGGCGAGAAGAAGTGAGCGGTGGGGAAGAAGTCCGAAGTCAAAAATCAGAAGGGCCGATGAGCCATGGCCAAGAAAAAAGCAGCCGCCCCTGAACCTGCGGGCGAATCCGCGCCGATGTGGATCGTCAGCTTCGCGGACCTCGTGACCCTGCTGATGTCCTTCTTCGTGGTGCTCTACGCCACCAAGCAGGGGGGACCACAGCAGCAGATGGAAACCGCGGCGGCGATCGCCTCGCAGTTCGGCTACAAGCCCCCGGAAGATTCCGTGCGCCC
>CALCHA010000670.1 GCA_937901265.1 uncultured Phycisphaerales bacterium | reverse complement strand
TCGAGGCCGCGATCCCCGCCGCCGATCCGCCATTGAACCCGAACCAGCCGAACCACAGGATGCCCGCCCCCAGCAGGGTCAACACCAGCGCATTGGGCTGCAGCACGTGGCGGGGATAGCCGATGCGCTTGCCCAGGTAGATCGCCGTCACCAGCGCCGAGAAGCCCGCGGAAATGTGCACCACGGTCCCGCCGGCAAAGTCGAGGGCCCCGATGTTTCCCGCCCCCAGCCCCAGCCAGCCGCCGCCCCACACCCAGTGAGCCAGCGGATTGTAAATCAGCAGCGACCAGAGCAGCGTGAAGAGTACGTAACCGGAGAACTTGACCCGCTCCGCAAAGGCCCCGGCAATCAGTGCCGGGGTGATGATCGCGAACATCCCCTGAAACATAATAAACACCAACTCGGGAATGCGCGTGCCGTTGTGCAGCATCCCCGGCGTCACGCCGCGAAGAAACAAAAGCTGGGAATCAAAGCCGATCACCTTGTTCCACCCGCCCGAAAGCTGCCCGAACGACATCGCATAGCCAATGATCACCCACTCCAACCCGACGATCCCCAGGGCGGCCATCGAATGCATCATCGTGGCCAGCACGTTCTTCCGCCGCACCATGCCGGCATAAAACAGCGCCAGGCCTGGCACCATCAGCATCACCAGCGCCGTCGACATCAGCATCCACGCCGTGTCGCCGGTGTCGGCAAGGCCCGGCGCGGCACTGCTCACCGTCGGCAGCGTCGTCTGGGCGAAACCTGTCGAGGCAAGACCTAACAGGGTGGCAAGGCCCATCAGCAGCGGAATCGCCCGCCCGCGGTTGCAGCGGAAAGGATGCACCATACGCGTCACCTCACAGAAGGGGCCCTGCCCGCCCCCTCCCGGAGACAGACAAATTTCTCGTCGCGAATGGTAATAAAAACAAACATCCTTGAAAAGAGGCATCAGAAAATTGCTTGAAAATTGTTTGTAACACACTTTAATAAAATCAATTACAGCATGCGAATGACGACGAAACGAAGGGCTTTTCGGTCGATCGCAGAGGGCGAATGCCTAGTTCGTGGGCAGACAGATGCTGTTTCTACAAACAAAACATTGCACTTTGAAGATGCCCAAGGGATGGGCATACGCAGGTTTCCAGACCGAAACCCGAAGGACCCGAATTACCCACGAGGCATTCCATAACCGGAGGGATCGCGCGCCGTGGATCAACGCCTTTGTGCCCTTCGTGGGTCCTTCGTGTGCTTCGTGTTTCCCGTCGTCGTCAGCGTCGACCACTGACCATGGGCGGCCCGTTCTCGCTTGCGGCTACGCGGCATTAAACGCTCGCACCGCTGCGTGCGAAGCAGGTGGAATCCCTGTCAGCTCCCTGCGGCGGGCGGAAGTTGCCCCAGGATGGCCCGGCGAAAGCGGAACAGCAAAATCAGGTCAGCGATCGTGAAGATGAAATAGGGAACGAGCATCAGCAGGCCTATGCATCCGAAGAACAGCACGAACCCCATGGGCCTCCGCGTGGGTCCCGCAGCCCACGCCGGAATGACCAGCACGAAAAACAGCCCATACGTGATCGGGATGGCCTTGGTCAGGAAAAGCGCCCGTCGCTGCAGGTCGTAGCGCGGGATGCGCGCCGCCAGCTGCCCCACCAGCCGCAGCCGCGCGACCTGCCCCACCAACGCCACGATCAGCGTCAAAAGCTGCACCCCCACACCGATCTTTATCATCAAAACGCTGTTCAATCCGACCAACACGATGCTCAACAACGCCAGCAGCGTGGCGATCCCCAGCGCCACCCGCGCCACCTGACGCACCGACGTCTTGCCCGCCGGATCCGTGCGCCCCGAGGGGTCCGGCTCCGTCAGCAGCCAGATGCCATAAAGATCGATCAGCGTCCCCGCGAACACGATGCTGCGCTGTGCCACTGGCACATCCCGGAATAACGTGCCCAGCAATCGGCACAGAACCGAGATCACCACGCCCCACAGGATCAGCGCCAGGCCTCGGGTCAGCGTGTGCAGCCACGCGGGGGCAGCATGACGCAGATCATCTCCATGGAGCGAGTGCTCCACCGCGCTGCCGCACTCCGGACATGCCCCCGTCGCCGGCAAACCCATGAGGTTGTAACCGCAGCGCGTGCAGGGAGTCTCCGCGGTGAGCGGGGCGGGGTCGAGGGAAGGGTCGGACATCCGGCCAATTGTAACGGCAGACGGCGGGGGGCTGCCCACCTGTGCCCGCCTCAGCGCACGCCCATCAGCAACTCCGTCGTGAGCTGGTCCAGCCGCTCGTAGGGAATGCCGCGGTCACCCAGCGTCTTGCGGTTGAACTTCATCGACTGCAGCGTTGCGACGGACTTGGCGGAGAAATTCTCCACCAGCGCCGCCAGCTTCGCATCGGGCAAATTGATCTCCGCGCGCAGCGCCTGGATCTCCTTGTCTGCGTTGAAGCGGGCAGCCTTGTCCTTGAGCAGCAGGTAGGTGCGGATGCAGCCCTTGGCGAACTCCCGCACGCCGTCGTAATCCTCGGTGCGGTAGGCGTGGGCGTCGAAATGCAGCGGCCCCGCGTAGCCGTGATCGTTCAGCAGTTTCACCAGAAAGAAGGCCGATTTGATGTCCGCCGCACCGAAGCGGAAATCCTGATCGTAACGCCCGGGGACCTGGTCGTTGAGATCGATGTGGAAAAGCTTGCCGGCATCGAGCGCCTGGGCCACATGGTGCGAAAAATTCAGGCCGGCGATGGCCTCGTGCGCCACCTCGGGATTCACGCCGACCATTTCGGGATAATCCAGCGTCTCGATGAAGCCCAGGCAGTTGCCGGTGGTCGCAAGGTAGACGTGGCCGCGGGGCTCATTGGGCTTGGCTTCAAGGGCGAAGCGGTAGCCGTAGTC
>CALCHA010000669.1 GCA_937901265.1 uncultured Phycisphaerales bacterium | reverse complement strand
GATCTGGACGAAGCGGACGCCCCGCTGCTGGCAGGCTTTGGCCATCTCCCGGACGGCGACGACGTTGGTGCGGTAGGCGGCGTCGGTTTCCTTCTCGCAGAGATCGACGTTGTGGAAGGCGGCGGTGTTGATAAGGGCTTGTGGCTGGCGCTCATCGAGCATGCGGGCGAAGGCGGCGGGATCGCAAATGTCGAGGTCTGCGCGGCCGCCGAAGCCCAGGACGTCGTGGCCGCGCGTGGGCAGAACATTCGCGAGGTCAAAGCCAAGCTGTCCGGTGGTGCCGATTACTGCGATTTTCATGACCTGTCCTTCCTGGGGTGGGAATGCCCATCGACGTTCAGGCGTCGGTGGAGAATGGTTGCCGGAGGATGGTACACGAACGCCGGGGGCATGGATAAGGGCACATTTTGACGGCGCGGGTATGCCGCATTCGCCGTCGTCGCTTATAATGGGAGTCTCGATTTTCGCCATCGGAGCGCTCATGTCGTCAACGCCCGTTTCTTCGCCCGCAGACCTGAAAGAATTTCTGAACAGTGCCGCCGCGCGGACCGCTGCGTCCCTCAAGGATTACGTCGACTCCTTGAAGGATTCGCCCGCCAAGCTTTCGGAGGCGATTGGCTATTCGCTTTTCGGGCCGGGCAAGCGGGTGCGGCCGGCGCTGGTGCTGTTGTGCCACCAGGCGGCGGGAGGCAGCGAGCGGGATGAGCTGGCGCTGGCACCCGCGGCGGCGATTGAGATGATTCATTGTTTTTCGCTGATCCACGACGATCTGCCGGCGATGGACAACGACGACCTGCGGCGCGGGCGTCCGACGAATCACAAGGTGTATGGCGACGCGCTGGCGATCCTTGCGGGCGATGCGCTAAGTTCGATGGCCTTTGAGGTGATCGCCAAGAAGGTGCCCGATGCGGCCCTGGCCAGCAGGTTGATTCTCGAACTGGCTCTGGCGACGGGGCCGGAGGGGATGATCGGGGGGCAGGTTCTGGACACGTGCCACCCGAACGAGTCGCGCGAGGTGGTAGACGCGGCAACGCTTCCGAAACTGCAGCAGATTCACCGCATGAAGACGGGGGCCCTGATCCGCTGTTCCTGCCGCCTGGGGGCGCTGTGTGCCATGGGAACTGGCGGGGGCAACGAAGCCACGCTGCAGGCGATCGACACGTATGGCCGGGCGATCGGGCTGGCGTTTCAGATTGTGGACGACATTCTCGACGTGGTGGCGACGGCGGAGCAAATGGGTAAAAAAACCGGAAAGGACGCGGCGATCGGAAAATTGACCTATCCGTCGCTGGTGGGACTGGACGGGGCGCGTGATTTCCTCGATGAACAGGTGCGTATCGCGGATGCGATCGCGGCGCAGCTTGGTCCGCATGCGGCGTTGCTTTCGCAGTTGGCGCACGATCTGGCCAACCGCACCCATTGAACCTCGCCCACCGGCCCCCGTACGATGACCCTCCCGTCCACGCTCCGTTGTCGGTGACATCGCCAGAAGGACTCCGCCCGCACCATGACTATTGTCAAACTGCTTCTGACGCACTTCACTTATGTGGCGCTGATCGTCGTGCTGGTACTGGCTGGGGTGGGCTTGCCGATTCCCGAGGATGTGCCGCTGATTTTTTCGGGGTACCTCTGCAACAAGGCCCACTCGCCGCTGACGGCGGTGATTCCAGCGACGCCTGGCGACACGGAGACAGATTTCCCCGACGACGTCATTCCGCCGGTGGTCATCACGGCCCGGGTGCCGCACGTTTATCTGATGATGCTCGCAGGGATGATCGGGGTGCTGGCGGGAGACTCGGTGGTTTTTTCGATAGGCAGACGGGGGATCACGGGGACCAGTTTCGTGGCGCGGCATCTGCAGAAGGTGATGCACTCGAAGCGGCGGGCGCGGGTGGAAAAGCATTTTGCGATGCATGGCAACCGCACGGTGTTCTTCGCGCGCTTTCTTCCGGGCGTGCGGTCGATCGTGTTCGCCTTCGCGGGAATGTCGCGGATGTCCTACGGGCGTTTCCTGCTGATTGACGGGCTGGCATCGATTATTTCCGAGCCCCTGTTCATCCTGATCGGCTTTTTCTTCGCGGGCAGCATCGACCATGTGTTCCACAAGATTGACCGGGTGAAGCACCTTGTGATTCCGGTGGTGCTGGTGATCGGTGGCGGGGTGGCGCTGATCCTGTATCTGCGGAAGCGTCGCGCGGCTCCGGTGATCGATCAGGTTTGAAAGGAGCCGCCGTGCAGAGGATGCCACGGCTCTGCGTTGCCGTTTTGCTGCCGCTTCTGGCGACCGCCACCGCCTATGGCCAGGCCGCGCAATTGGCACATGGCGATGGGCTTCGGGCCAACTCCTGGGAGCTTCTCGCGGTGGAGGTGCCTGCGGTTCGTGGCGGGGCGACGGTGGCGGTGCGCGACGTGCGCGGGGGGCCGTCGATCACCCGGCCATTGGGGGATGGTGCCACCCGGCTGCTGCTGCCGCTGCCCGCGATCGACCCGGCGGACCTGCCGACGGATCCACCGCGCTGGCCTATTTATCTGTCGATCATGGCTCCCAACAGCACGCCGCGGACGGTGCGGATCGAGGTCCCGCTGCCGGCGGCAGACAGTGCGGCAGCACCGCTGCGTCTGGCGCTGCCCCAGGACATTGAGGGCCTTCCCGCGCCCGTCGCCGCACTTGGAGGTCCGCGGCCGGAGCTCATTCACCTGTCAGATGAGGAGATTCTCAGCGCCCCGCTGCTGCTGTTCGCGGCGGTGGATGCGCTCTACCTGCCGCACCGGCTGACACAGAATTTTCCGGAGGAGCGGGCGGCGGCGCTCGCCGGGGTGGGGGTGCGCCTGCTGGCCACGGAGGATGAGGAGTCGGGTCTTGCGGCGCTGCGTCGCCTGGCCTGGGTGCATGTCCCGCGGGCGGACGGGTCTCGGTCGACGGATCTGTGGGCGTTTCCGGCCATCGCGGCGCCGCGGCCGGTGCCGGTGAATGGGGCGCTCACCGTGGTCCCGGGCCTGCTCGCTCCGGCTTCACCGGAGAAGCGGACGCGCATGCTGGTGATGCTGCTGCCGGCAGAGGCGCTCATTTTGTGGTTACTGGCGGCGTCGATTTTTCGCCGCGATGGGCTGCTGCTGGCGGTTGCCGCGGGGCTGATGATCGGCCTGGCGGCGGGAAATGTGGCGATCCTGCGGTCCAGCGCCCCGGCGCTGCTGCGGCAGGCGCGCTGGGTGGCCGGGGGCGGGGGGCTGCGATCGGAGGAAACGCTGGCAGCGCATGCGACGCTGTTCCCGCAGGAGGTAAGCGAGGAGGCCCCCGAGAGCGAACTTTTCGCGCCGCTATGGCCGTCGTCCGCGGGCTTTTTCGCCCAGACGGACCTTCGGCTCAATCTCGATCAGCTCACGGACGCCGGGCAGGTCTCTCGTATCCAGGCCGATCTGGGCGCGCGGCAGGGGTTCGTTTCGCTGCGGCGGCTCTCGCTGCTGGACAATTCGTTCCGCGCGAAAACCCTGTCGGACGTAAGCCGGCTGGACCCTGCGACCAGCGACGCGGCCTGGTGGATCATCGCGGGGCACCTCGTGGCGGCTTCGGCCGAGCCGCCCAGCGGCGCCACGCCGGGCGTTCTGGCGGCCCCGCCGTTTACAGACTGGCTGCCGCAGCATCCCGAGTTCGCGGGCAACGCGCGGGCCTGGTACGAACTTCGGTTCAGCGCGCGCAACCGCTACCTCCTGCTTGCCCCGCGTGGCCAGCCGCCGCGGTTCCTGACGCTTTCGCCATGAATCCGTCCGCGCGCAGCAGCAGCAGCAGCCGCCCGAAGCTCAGTCCGCCTTGAAGCCGCTGGGGCTACAGCGCCCATTTTTCGGCAAATTCGGCCCGCCGCCCTGAGCGCTCGCATTGAATGGCTCATTCTCAAGGCTTATACTTGCTGCATCACTTTGGAGTGTTGCAATGGCGTCCTCCCCCACCGCTGAAGCCTCTTCGACCGACCAGCCGTCGGTGCGGGAACGCGTGGAGAAGGTCATCGACTGGCTGCGGCCGATCATTCAGGGCGACGGGGGGGACCTGGAATTGGTGGACGTGTCGGCCGACGGGGTGGTGCAGGTGCGGTTTCACGGTGCCTGCGTGGGATGTCCCTCTTCCACCATCACGCTTCGGCAGGGCATCGAACGGAACATCCGGGAGAAGGTCCCGGAGGTGCGCGAAGTCGTCGCCGTCGGCGAATAGCCGCAACGAGCCCCCGTCAGCGCCATCCCCACGCCAGCGTCAGTTCCCCTGAGAAATTTGCGTTTTGCGTTTTTCCCGCCCTCCCTTATCCTCAGCCCTCACCCTTTTTGCCGGAGCTCCCCGATGAACAAGATGCGTCTTTTTACCCCCGGTCCGACCAGCGTCCCCGAAGAGGTCCTGCTGGAGATGGCCAAACCGGTGTTTCATCACCGCACGCAGCAGTACAAGGACCTGTTCGCCAAGGTCAATGAGCTGCTGAAATACACCTATCAGACCAAGAACCCGGTGCTGACCATTTCAGGATCCGGCACGGCTGGGGCGGAAATGGCGATGATCAATGTGATCCCGCAGGGGGACAAGGGGAACGTGCTGTTTCTTTCCAACGGCAAATTTGCCGAGCGCTGGGTGAAGATCGGCGAGCGGAATAAGTGGAACTCCACGGTCCTCAAGGCGGAGTATGGCACGGCGGTGCCGCCCGAACAGGTGGCCGAGGCGCTTAAGCAGAAGCATTACGACGCGGTGGTGCTGGTGCACTCGGAGACCTCCGCCTGCACGGTGACGGACCTGCAGGCGATCGCGGCGCTGACGCGCGACACCGACACCATCCTGATTTCCGACGGCATCACGGCGGTCGGTGCCTTGCCCGTGAAGACGGATGAGTGGGGCGTGGACATGGTGATCACGGGCTCGCAGAAAGCCATGATGCTGCCGCCGGGGCTGGCATTTATCAGTGTGTCGGAGAAGGCGCAGAAGAAGGCGGCGGTGGTCAAGCAGCCGAACCTGTATCTCGATCTGAACAGCTACCTGAAGAGCTACAACGCCAACGACGTGCCCTGGACACCGGCGGTGACGCTGGTGCGCGGGCTGTTTGTGGCGCTGACGATGGTGCAGCAGGAGGGGATCGAGCACGTGTGGAAGCGGACGAGCATCTGCGCCGCGGCGACCCGCGCGGCTGCCAATGCGCTGGGGCTGGGCGTCTTCTCCAAGAGTCCCTCGGACTCGGTGACGGGCATCAATTATCCGGCGGGATTCACGGACAAAGAATTCCGCACGGCGCTGCGCAAGCAGCTCAACATGAATGTGGCCGCCGGACAGGGCACGATGGAAGGAAAGATCTTCCGTGTCTCGCACATGGGTTACATGGACCAGGTGGACACGCTGGGCGTGATTCACGGGCTGGAGATCATCCTGCGGCAGCAGGGTTACAAGTTCGAGTTCGGGGCCGGCGTTGCGGCAGCGCACAAGGAACTGGCGAAGCTGCAGGAGGCATGAGGCAGCCCCAGGCGGCCGAGGCGACCGCGCATCGCGGAGCAACGGGTAAGACAACTTCCTCCGGGCCGGCCTTGCGCCGGCCTTTTTTCGTCGGGATCGTCTCCCCCAAACCCCCGTTGCTCGCCAAGTTACCATTTTCGCGAACTTTTCTCATGAAGTTTCTTTCCGCACCCCGAATATGGAACTAGTTTCCGTCCCTGTCCGTTCTCTATAATGAGCCTTCGTCCATAGCCGAGCACAAACATGCCCATGA
>CALCHA010000668.1 GCA_937901265.1 uncultured Phycisphaerales bacterium | reverse complement strand
GCTGCACCGCAAAGCCTCACCACCGTATCCTTCGACGTCGACGCAACTTCCACCCTCGAATTCGCCGCGGACTACAACTTCGCAACCGGCGCCGGCCCCACCCTCACCGGCGACGGCCTCCTCATCATCGACCCCGGGTTCATGCTGACCCTCGCCGCCGACACCGCCTTCGCTGGCACCATCGAACTCAACGGCACCCTGTTCATCTCCGCCCCGGTGAACCCGCTCAACGCCGGCGTCAGCCCCGCCTTCACCGTACGGAGCACGCCCACCCCCGAACCCGCGACCGCCCTCACACTACTCCTCGCCGCCCCCCTGCTGCTGCTGCGCCGCCAGCGCAAAATGTCCCATCCCTGACCCGCTCCGAATGGCGGGAGCTCGCCGATCGCGCGGCGGCCGTGCGACGACGGCGCCCGTCCATCACCCTTTTTGTACGCGAACGGCCGTTAACCAATTTTCAATTGCTTCCCTTCCTGCTATATTTGCCCGCCATGGGACGCCAATGGTTACTTGCAAAACGACTTGTCGCCGGCCTCAAAAAGGCCAAGACCAACACCAAGCTGGTCCGCGAAATCACCATCGCCGCGAAAATGGGCGATGCTGATCCGGCAAACAACGCCCGCCTGTTCGCGGCCGTCGAAAAAGCCAAGAAAGAAAGCGTTCCCAAGGACGCCATCCAGCGCGCCATTGCCAAAGGCGCGGGCGTCGGCGGCGAAAAGCTCGTGATGGAGCACGTCGTCTACGAAGGCCGGGCACCGCACAACGTCCCGGTCATCGTCGAGGTCTACACCGACAACCCCAACCGCACCGCCCCGGAGATCCGCGTCCTCTTCCGCAAGGGCCAACTCGCCTCCTCGGGTGCCAACAAGTTCGTCTTCGAAAACGTCGGCCTCGTGGAGGCCTACCACCCGGACACCACCCTCGATCTGGAAACCGCCGCCATCGAAGCGGGTGCCAATGACGTCCAACCCCTCACCCACGAACAAGAGGACGCCATCCCCAAAGACGCCGCGGGCGCCAAATTCGTCTGCGAGCGCACCGACGTCAGCATCGTGTCCAAGTGGCTCTCCGCCAACGGTTGGTACGTCATCACCAGCGAAATTGGCTTCATCCCCAAAATCTTCCCCGAACTGACCGAAGAGCAGCAACAGGAAGTGGGCGAATTCCTGCAGGCCCTGGAAGAAAACGACGACGTCCACCGCGTCTGGGCCGCCGTGAAGTAAGGGCACCTCCTGGCAGGCCAAGGGGATCCAGCGCCTCGTTAATGTCTTGCCGCCGCGCCGACGTTTTCCGACATTTCTCTCCGAAAGGCACTTCATGCAAACGAAAAAGCTCCTTCCCCTCACCGCCTTGCTCCTCGCCGCCGTCACTGCCGTCGCTCAGGCAGCGCCGCCCGCGGCGCCTGCCGCCCCCGGCACCCGGGTCGCCGCCCCCGGCCGCGGCGGCCGTGGCTTTGGTATTGCGGTGATGGGCCCCGCCGCCCCCGTCCCGCCCGAAGTCGCCATCCCTCGCCCCACCGCTGAGGAAGTGCAGCAAATCAACAATGAAGTCAAACGCCTCATCGCCAGCGACAGCTCCCCCGCAAAGGCGCTTCTCGAGAAGTACCAGTCCCTCCTCGCCGTGACCCCGCCCCGCGCCAACATCACCGCCACCTACACCCAGACCCCGCAGCGTCAGGGCCCGCGCCATGAACAATTCGTCGAGCGCGCCAAGAAAGGCGATATCGACCTGCTGCTCGAAGGCGACTCCATCACCGACTGGTGGACGCAGAACCCCGAGAAAAAAGCGGTCTTCGAGAAATACTTCGGCCAGTATGGCGACAAGGTCGCCAACTTCGCGATCGCCGGCGACACCACCCAGGGCAACCTCTGGGGCCTGAAAAACGGCGAAGGCCAGGGCTTCTCCCCGAAGGCCATCATGCTGATGATCGGCACCAACTCCATGGGCGGCAGCTCTCCCCAGGAAATCGCTGAAGGCATCGGCGCCGAAGTCCTCGAACTCCGCAAAGACTTCCCCAACGCCAAGATCCTCCTCCTCGCCATCTTCCCCCGCGGCACCCCCAACGACCCCAACCGCGCCAAGATCGCCGAATGCAACCAGATCATCTCCAAACTCAACGACAACCAGCACGTCTTCTACATGGACATCGGCAAAGTCTTCCTTCAGCCCAACGGTGCCTTCATCGACGGCGCCTTTCAGGGCGACAACCTCCACCCCACGGCCAAAGGCTACGAACTCTGGGGCGAAGCGGTCAAAGACAAAATTGCCGAACTCATGAAGTAAGGTAACCATCACGACGACGACGCGTTCGCGGTGCCCCCCGGGGTGCCGCGAACGCATAGCGCGCTCCCTCACCCCACCCGCGCCCGCAGGGCCAGGAACATTGGAAATTCCCGACGCGCCGCATCCAGCGCCGCCTTGCGCGGCCCCGCCTGGGACTGCTTGTGCGACACCCACTCGTCGAGGTGATCCACCACCAGCCCGGCATTCCCCAGCGTGTTCACATAGGCCTGCAGTGGCCGATGAAAATGCGTCGTCGCTGGCGACCCCTTTCCGGCGGCCGCCCGACCCGGGTGCATCTCGATCGCCACGGGGGCGCTGGTCATGTACCGCCGCACCAGTCGCGGCTGCGTCCCGGTGGCCTCCTCCCACAGCCAATCCGAACCCTGCGGCACCCGGAAACTCGGATGCATCATCACCACCACGAGCCTGCCCTCGGGCTTGAGGGCCAGCCGGCAGGCCTGCCACACCGGCGACAGCGGCGTCATGTTCTGGATCGCCAGCACGATCGTGACGGCGTCAACCCCCCCCGCCTCCAGCGGCGCGGCCAGCTTTCCGTCGGCCAGCAGCTTGGTGACATCCGCCACGCCATAGGTGATTGCCAGCTTTTCCTGGGCGTTGCGCCGTCGCGCCGCGTCGATCAGCGCCGCGGCCGCATCGACTGCCGTCACGGTCGCCCCCAGCCCCGCGAGTTTGCGCGCCCAGGCCCCCTGCCCGCAGGCCAGATCGAGCACCCGCATCCCCGGCTCCAGTTTCAGCAGGCGCAGCAGCCCGGGGAAAATGACCTCGCGCTGATATTCCGAGCCCTCCTCTCCCACGAGCCCGTCATACCAGTCGGCCACCTCTCCCCAATGCGTGGCGCGAGGGGGCGCCTTTTCGCCCGCCTCACTGGCCCGTTCCGCGCGCCGCTGACCGTCCCGCCGTTGGTCGTGGGGTTTCTTCATCCCCCGATAATCGACCCGGCCGCGGCCAATTGCAACCCGTCAGTTCTTGTCCGCCCACGTCAGCACCATCAGCTCGAACGCCTCCCAGCCCGCCAGCTGTGCCGCGGTCATGGTCGCCGGACGCCCCGTGGCCAGGTGATGC
>CALCHA010000667.1 GCA_937901265.1 uncultured Phycisphaerales bacterium | reverse complement strand
TGGCGGCGAGGCGCTGCAGCATGGGGATCCCCCCCACCGGGAGGAGGGCTTTGTCAGTGGCCATGCGGATGGAGCTGCCGCCGGCGAGGATGGCGATGGGGTACATAATGACAAATGCTAAATGACAAATGACAAATGACAAGGAGGGAGGAAGGTGTAGGTGAGGGGGATGCTATTTGGTTAGTTTTTCGATGAGGTAGATGTTGATGGTTGGGTGTTTGACGTTGGGGGCGCCGGGGTAGTTGAGTTCGCATTCGACGTGGAGGTCGTTGAGTTTTTCCTGGAGTTTTACGCCGAAGTTGGCGGTGTGGGTGGGGTCTTTTTGGGGCTGGCCGAGCGCGGGGGGAGCGGGGTAGATCATGTAGATGGGCGGGTCGTCAGAGGTGGCGAGTTCGATGGGGGAGTATTGCTTGATCCAGGGGAGGACGTCTTCGCGGTGCTGGAGGAAGTCGGCGAACATGTCTTCCTGGGAGCGGGCGTGTTTCTGGTTGGCGTCGGCGAAGCCGAAGGCGTGGGCGCCGTAGCGGCTGTTGGGGGTCCAGGCTTTCATTTGCTGGGGGTCGAGGGAGGTTTGGGCGACATCGACGGCGGCGCAGAGGAGGCGGGTGGATTCGCGGGCGACGGGGTCGGCGCTGTGGGGATCGGCCATGTCGTCGTGGAAGGCGAGCCAGAGGCTGCTGCAGGCGCCGGCGGAGGAGCCGGTGGCGGCGATGCGGGTTTTGTCGAGGTTCCATTCCTGGGCTTTGCTGCGGACGAACTGCAGGGCGCGGGCGGCATCATGCAGGGGGGCGGAGACGGGGGGGCTGACGCCGTCGGCCTGGGCCTGCCAGGTGTAGCGGTAGTTGATGGAGACGACGGAGATTCCGGCGGCGAGGAAGGCGGCGGTGCCGGGGACGTTGCCTTTGTTGCCGGCTTCCCAGCCGCCGCCGTGGATGTGGAAGACGAGCGGGGCGGGTTTGGTGCTGGAGGCTTTCCAGAAGTCGAGGACCTGGCGGGGGTGGGTGCCGTAGGGGATGTTGGCGAGAGTGGGGGCGGGAGCGCGCGAGAAGGGGCGCGTGGTGGCCGTCGCGGTGCGCGTCGCGGCGGGTGCATCAGCGGCACGGGCGGAGGATGCGGGGAGCGCCGTCAGCATGATGGCCAGGAGGCTTGCGAGGGGCAGCGGCATCTTCATGCGTTTCTCCATGTTTAGGCGGGAAGCGGTCGGCGGTTATCGCCCGGACCGTTCGCGCGGTTATTGTACAGCGGCCGGGCGACGGGGGCATGGATTGTGTACGTTTTGGCCGCGCCTTACTATCGTGGCTGGCGGACAAGCGGTCCTTGCGTTGCTCGCCGCTGTTTTCAAAGAGTGTTGCGGTAGGCCATTGAGGGAGTAAGACGCGATGTTGACCTTGAAAAGCGTGGCGACCTGGTGCGTGCTGGTGGGGGCTGTTTTCCTGCTGGGGACGCGGCGAGTTTGGGCGGCGGAGGCGACCGGTGCGGCGTGGTTTTCGTTGGATGGCAAAAGCGTGGCGGCGGGCAACGTGCCGGATGATCAGGGGCTGGTGCGGAAGTTTGAGTCGCCCGTGCTGGGCGTCACGCGGACCGCCCGGGCCGATGTGCAGGGGACGGTGTTGCTGCTGCCGGGGGGTGGGTATTCGATTCTGGATGTGAACAATGAAGGGGCGCGGACGGCGGAGGGGCTTAACGGGTTTGGCTACGATGTCGCTATGCTGGAGTACCACGTGGGCGCGGGCGCGAAGTCGCGCGATGCGGCGCTGGCGGATGTGCAGGCGGCGTGGAAGCTTCTGCGCGAGAAGCCCGAGTCGCTGGGGGTGCGCGGGAAGCGGCGGGTGTTGATGGGGTATTCGGCGGGCGGGCATCTGGCGGCGCGGTTCGAGCAGGGGTTGCCGCCGGAGCAGCAGCCGGATGATTTGATGCTGGTATATCCGGCCTATCTGGAGGAGACGGCTCCCGGGGGGAGCACCCCGGCGGTGGTGCCGCCGGCGAAGATCAAGTCGCGGCTGGTGGTGATCCAGGCGGCGGATGATCGGGCGAACTGGCTTGCGGGGTCGCATGCCTATGTGAATGCGTGGCAGAAGGCGGGGGGCTATGGGCTGATGCAGCAGCTGAAGAATGGCGGGCATGGCTTTGGGATGAAGCCGGGGCTGACGGGGGATGCGGCAGAGTGGCCGGCGATGTTGAACTACTTTTTGGAGAATGGTCCCAAGCCGGGGGTGGGGCCGTTCAACACGGTGTTGCCCTGGTATCTGCCGAACGTGAAGGGGCGGATGGCGACCTTTGAAAAGGACAAGCAGGCGGATCAGGGGGCGGTGGTGTTTCTGGGGGACTCGATCACGGCCAAATGGAACCTGGCGGGCGTGTTCGGGGACCTGAAGGTGGCCAACCGCGGGATCTCGGGGGACACCACCCGGGGCATGCTGTGCCGCCTGCAGGACAATGTGCTGGACCTGCATCCCAAGGCGATCGTGTACATGGGGGGAATCAACGATTTCAGCCAGCAGCCGCGGGGGACGGCGGAGACGATCAGTGAAAACGTGCAGTTGATGCTCACGCAGATTCAGGCCGCCGATCCCAAGGTGCCGGTGCTGGTGTGCGAGATTCTACCGGCCCATTTCATGCCTCTGGAAACGGTTCGCGCCGCGAATGCGGCGGTGGACAAGGTGGTCGCCGATTTTCCGAACGCCCATCGGGTGAAGACCTTTGCCGCGTTTCTGAAGGCGGACGGAACGCAGGACGCGTCGCTGTTTGTGGATGGCACGCATCCGACGGCAGCGGGGTACGAGGTGTGGAAGAGGGTGCTGGAGCCCGAGCTGGCGAAGTATGCCCGCGTTCCGTGAAGGTGCGGAAGAGGGACATTCAAGGGCCCGCGAAAGTTGTCCGATAACTTCCCGTAGGTCCCAAAGGCGCAGTTCGGCATTGATTCAAGGGATTGCGTCGATACAATCGAAGTCGTGCGGCTGTTTGAGCTTGGCGTCCGGCCGCCACCGCGGGTTGCAGGGTCAACGCGCGGGACTCCCGTCTTTTTCAGACGAAGCTCGCGGATATCGCCGAAGGCATGTCCGGTGGATCTACGGAGCTGCTCCCGGCCTGTAAGACGTGCTTTGGAAGCCCGTCGCCCTCAAAAGGCCAGTGGAAGCCGCCACCGCGCCACCTTTCCAGTCTCTGACGGAAAGGCCGCCCCCTCATGTTTGTTGCTCTCCTGATCGCCGGCGGCGTCGCCCTGCTGCTTTTTGCGACGCGCTATCTGCGCGAGGGGCTGGATCGGCTCTTCGGTGCGCGGCTGGCCGGCTGGCTGCAGCGCACCGGCAAGAGTCCGACGCGCAGCTTCTTCGCCGGCCTTGGCGTGGCCAGCGTGACCCCCTCCTC
>CALCHA010000666.1 GCA_937901265.1 uncultured Phycisphaerales bacterium | reverse complement strand
GTGCGCGTCTTGTGCATGATCGCGAAGTCGGCACCCACCATCTCGGCGAAGCGGCGGTTGCAGTAAAGGACCATTCCGGCGGCGTCGAGCGTGACGGCCCCCTCCTGCATTTGCTCGACAAACGCCCGGTAGGACTGTTCCGCCCCTTTGAGCGAGTAGACCTGGTCGCCGCGCGGACCGTTGACGATCAGGGCGTCGACCTCGCCCGAGCGGATGGCCTGCAGGGTCTCCTCCAGCTCCGCAAGGCGGGCGCGCAGGTCCGCCAGCTGCATTTTTTTCGGCGTGTTGCGCGGCTGCTTGGACATTCAGGGCACCTGGTCAGGACGCGGGGCGCGGGCGCAGGTCGAGTCCCATCAGGACCCGGTCGAGGTTCGACAGGTCGCCGACCACTTTGCGCAGCGGAAAAGGCAGTTTTTTGATGAGCGTCGGAGCGGCGATGATCTGGTCGCCCTGGGCAAGTACCGGCTGCTGGTAGACGTCGATGATTTCGAGGTCGTAGCGGCCGGAAAGAAAGCGTTCGCAGAGCGTGCGGATGTTGGCGATGGCGGCGGTGGAGCGGGCGGTCGAGCCGGTGACGTAGAGACGCAGCACGTAGTGTTCACCGCCCCCGGGCCTTGCGGCGCGCTCGAGGGTGCGTTCAAACTCAGCGACGGCGTCGTGGAAGGGGGCGGCGGCGCTGGCCGGGCGCTTGCGCGAAGGGCGGCTGGTGCGCTCCGGAGGCGGGTTGGAGGGGTTCGTCGCCGGCTTTTTCTTGGCCATGGAACGCCTCACGACCGGGACTGAATCTTCAGATCAAATCCGACGAGGAATTTTTCCTGGTTCGAGAGGTCGCCGATGATCTTTCTCATGGGTGCCGGAACTTTTCGCACGAGTGTTGGAATCGCGAGAATCTGGTCTCCCGCGGCGAGCTGCGGATCCTTCAGCAGATCGATGACCTCGATGATGTAGCGCCCGGCGAGATGCTCTTCGCACATGCGCTTGAGGTTGGCGAACGCCGTCAGCGACTTGGGCGTCTGACCGGCGACGTACAGGCGTAGGTTCCACGCGTCCGCGGAGCGGGGGGCGGAGGCTGGTGCCGCGGCAGCCTTTGTCTTCTTCGCCGGCGCGGCGCGCTTGCTCACGCTCCGGGCGGATGTGCGGGGAGATTTGCGAATCATCGGCGGCGGCCTCCGTGGTGCGCGGGCGTCCCGCTGGTCCTTTTTGCCGGTGACTGCTGTCCGGCATCGGCGTGACGTGGGCGGGCCTGGGATGCCCGATCGCTCGTGAGCACTTCGTCACGCTCCTCATTGTGCAGACGATACAAGGTGAGCTCGTCCGCCTCGGCGTCGAGTTCCGCCTGCAGGGCCTGGATGCGGGCGGCGAGCTCGATGCGGCGGCGGGCGGCGGCGCGGGAGCGCACCTGCAGCTCCTGCTCCCGCAGCAGCCCGGCGGCACGTTCCTCCGCCTCCAGAGCGAGCCGGGCGCTGCCGGTGAGGACACCCGAGGGCCCGACGTAAACATCGATCAGATCGATGCCTTTGCTGGTGAGAAGGAACTCCCGGACCTGGTTCGAGTGCGCCATGCCGCGGGCCTTGAGGACGTAGAGGGCGCGGTTGCGTTCGCCATTGGTTTCGAGGTCACGCAAAAGCAGCCACGTGTCCATCAGCGACGAAATGCCGACGTCGGTCGATTCCCGCGCCTGCACGCCGGTGGTGAGGGAAGTGAAGAACGCGGTGGTCTGGCGAAATTTGAGAAAGTCGATGAGGCGGGTGAGCATCGCGGTGACTTCTTCGATCGAGCCGGCACCCTGAAGCAGGTTGGTGACGGGATCGAAGACGCAGGCGGTCGGCTTGAACTGGACGATGGCTTTGTGGATCAGCGCCAGGTGCATTTCCAGGCCGAACGCCGTCGGCCGCGCATTGAGAAACTGGAGCTTCCCCTGCTCCTCCCACTGCCCCAGGTTCAGGCCGATGGAAGCCATGTTGCGGATGATCTGCGACCTGGATTCTTCAAACGCAAAGTACATGACGCGTTCGCCGCGGGCGCAGGCGGCGTTGGCGAAGTGGGCGGCGAGCGACGACTTGCCGGTGCCCGCGGTGCCGGTGACGAGGATTGATGAGCCGCGAAAGAAACCCTTTCCGTTGAGCATGGCATCCAGCCGCGGCACGCCCGAGGAGATGCGGGACGTCGATGCGGGGTGGTTGAGCGACATGGAGGTGATGGGCAGGACGGTGATACCATCGGAATCGATGAGGAAGGGGTACTCGTTGGTGCCGTGGGTCGATCCGCGGTATTTGATGACGCGCAGACGACGGGTGGAAATCTGACCGTTGACGCGGTGGTCGAGAAGGATCACGCAATCAGAAACATATTCCTCGAGCCCCTGGCGGGTCAGCGCGCCTTCGCCGCGCTCGCCGGTGATGACGGTGGTCATGCCTCGCTCCTTAAGCCAGGCAAAGAGGCGGCGCAGCTCCGCGCGGAGAATGGCGGGATTGGACAGGCCCGAGAAGAGCGTCTCGATGGTGTCCAGCATCACGCGCTTGGCGCCGATGCTCGAGATCGCGTAGTTGAGCCGCACGAACAGCCCTTCGAGGTCGTACTCGCCGTTCTCCTCGATTTCCGAACGCTCCACATGCACGAAATCGATGGCGATCTTCTTGCGGCGGATGAGATCGTCGAGATCGAAGCCCAGCGAGGCCACGTTCTTCTTGATGTCCTCAGCCGATTCTTCGAAGGTCATGAGGACGCCGGGCTCGTTGAACTCCACCGCGCCGCGGACGAGGAACTCGATGCCCAGAAGGGATTTTCCGCAGCCGGCGCTACCGCATACCAGGGTGGGGCGCCCGCGGGGAAGCCCGCCATGAATGACCTCATCGAGGCCATTGATCCCGGTCGGGCATTTTTCCAAGGCCGCGGGGGGAGCGGATTTGCGAGGCATAAAAAGTCTCAGTCAAGAAAGGGCGGGCAAGGCCGCGTCATTGTAGTGACCTGCGATCCGGGTACAAGTAGCGGCTGGGCCATGGGCGAAGTGAAGGACAGCCTGTAATTTCGGAGGATGTTCGGGATTGTGACACAAATCGAGGAGGTTCATGCAGCCGTCTTTGTTGAAACTGAGTCTCAACTGCGTTATTCTGCGTTCACCTGCTCGCTTTGGAATCCTGCCGATGTCTGACGCTCTGAAAACCCCCGCCACCCCGCCCCAATCCCCCGCCCCCTCGGCGAGCGGGCCGCTGCCGGAAATCACGGTCGCCCTGGCCGGGAACCCCAACGTGGGCAAGACCACGCTGTTCAACGCCCTCACCGGACTGAAGCAGAAGGTGGCGAACTATCCGGGGGTGACGGTTGAGAAGAAGGTGGGGCGGTGCGTCCTTGTGGAGAAGTCAGAAGTCCGGAGAGAGAAGTCAGAAGAGTGTCTGATTATCGATCTGCCGGGCACCTATTCCCTGGCGTCGCGCAGTCCCGATGAGCATGTGGCCCGGCGGGTCGTTCTGGGGCAGATCGCCGGCACGCCCCGGCCGGACGTCGTGGTGGTGGTGGCGGACGCCTCCAACCTGGAGCGCAACCTTTACCTCGTCACGCAGGTGCTGGAAATGGGGCGCCCCGCAGTCCTGGCATTGTCGATGCTCGACATCGCGGAGAAGCAGGGCAAGCGGATCGACACCAACAAGCTCTCCCTCCACCTGCGCATCCCCGTCGTCCCGGTGCAGGCCAACAAAGGCAAGGGGATCGACGCCTTGAAGGCGGAAATTGCCCGCGCCGCGCGGCAGGGACGGGCGCAGCCCCTCAAGTTGCCCCTGCCCGAAGTGATGGACACGCACATCGAGCGGCTCAAACGCATCCTGGCCGAGGAAGACCTGGCTGGCGAGGAGCAGGCCGAGTTCGACGCCCACCTCATGATTTCCACCGCCGAGGACGATTCGGAGATGCCCGACGCCCGGCTGGCACACCCGCGGGTCAGGGCCGAGATCAGCGCCGCGCTGGCGGCATGCGCGGACGCGGAGGTGGACCCCATCGGGGCCGAGGTCGAAGCGCACTACGCTTACATCGCGGCCATCGTGCATGACTGCGTCCGCGAGGAGAGCAGCCCCAACGCCAAAAAAATCTCCCGCACCGACCGCATCGACCGCATCGTCACCCACAAAGTCTTCGGCATGGCCATCTTCGTGGGAATCATGGCCCTCGTCTTCCTCGCCATCTTCTCCTGGGCCCAGCCCGTGATGGACTTCCTCCAGACCACCCTCATCGGTGGCCTCGGCGGCTTCATCGGGGATCGCATGGCCGACGGACCGCTGAAGTCGCTCCTCGTCGACGGCATCATCTCCGGCGTCGGCAACGTGGTCGTCTTCCTCCCGCAGATCGCCCTGCTGTTTCTCTTTCTCGCCGTGTTGGAAGACTCCGGCTACATGTCGCGCGCCGCCTTCTTGATGGACCGCGTCATGTCGCGCGTCGGCCTCCACGGAAAATCCTTCATCCCCATGCTCTCCGGTTTCGCCTGTGCCGTGCCGGGGATCATGGGCACACGGGTGATCGAAAATCGCCGCGACCGGCTGGCCACCATCCTGGTGCTGCCGCTGATGTCCTGCTCCGCCCGCGTCCCGGTCTATTCCCTGTTCATCGCGCTGTTCTTCAGGAACCCCTGGATGGCCGCCGCAGTGATGCTCTCGATGTACGCGCTGGGCACCTTCTCCGCCTTTGTCCTGGCCTGGTTTTTCAAGCGCACGCTGCTGCGCGGCCCGGCTCCCGCCTTCATTCTTGAGATGCCCCCTTATCGTTTTCCGCAGTGGAAGGTCGTCATCGCGACCGTCGCCCGGCGTTGCTGGGCCTTTCTCAAGCGTGCGGGCACGGTCATCTTCGCCTTCTCGGTGATCATGTGGGCCGGCACGCACTACCCGAAACCGGCCCATTTTTCGCAGGATTACGCGGCCCAGGTGGCCCGCGAACAGACCGCGCTGGCCGCCCTCCCCGAGACCGCCGCCCAACCGCGCGACGCCCTGCAGTCCAAAATCGCCGATCTCCAAAACGCCCAATCCCAGGAGATTCTCGAGAACTCTTTCGCTGGCCGCGTCGGCCACGCCATCGCCCCGGTCTTCTACCCCCTGGGGTATGACTGGAAAGCCTCCGTGGGCGTCGCCGGGGCGTTCTTCGCCCGGGAGACCATCATTTCCACCATGGGCATCGTCTATGGCGTCGGTGGCGACGAAGCGGCCGCGGACCACCTCCGCGGGGCCATGCAATCAGACCGCTGGCCCGACGGAACCGGACGCGCCGGCAGCCCCATCTGGACGCCCCTCACCGCCATCTCGCTGATGGTCTTCGTCGTCTTCTGCATGCAATGCCTCTCCACTCTCGCCGTCGCCAAACGCGAGATGGGCCACTGGGGATGGCCGTTGTTTATGTTCGTTTACATGACCGCTCTCGCCTGGGTGGCGGCGTTCGTCACTTACCAGGGCGGCCACCTGCTGGGATTCCAATAACCCGCCCCGCGCGCAGAAGTGAGCAGGAATCACTGGCCGCGGAAAGCTACAATGGTGCGATGATGCAGACCGTGATCGTGATCCTTCTGGTGGTGGGGGCGGCCGCCTACGTGGCGCTGCGGGGATACCGCGTCTTTTTCCCCCGCTTCAAGGCGGGAAAAATCTGCGGCGGATCCTGCTGCTCGCATGGCGATGGCACCGCTCCGCCCCCCACCGCACCCGCGGGGCCCCGCACGCAGATGATCACCTCCGATTCCCTGCGCGCACGGATCAAGGTCCGCAGGGCTTAATGTCCGCCGGGCTTAACGCCCGCAGGGCTCAACCCGCCCCTCGCCCCTTCACAAAGCGATTCCGCGGCGCGCGCCCGATTACCCCCCCGATCTGCAGCAGCGTCAGTTGCGCCATCACCACCGCAACCGACAGGCCCGTCTCCTCAATAATCTCATCAATGGCCGTCGGCTCGCTCCCCATCGCGGTGAGGATACGCTGCTGGTCGGCCGTGAGCGAAACCGTCGCGGCAGCGGTCGCCGCGGCGGGTGATGCCGCCGCTATTTCAGCCATCGCATCAGCCGGAGCCGCCTCGGGTGCGGCTGCCTCCTCCGTCCCCTTCAGCGCCGCGCCCACCTCCCCGAGGTTTTCCAGAATGTCCCCGACATTCTCCACCAGATGCGCCACCATCGTCTTGATCAAATGGTGCGTCCCCGCGCTCGCCGGTGAATCGGCCCGGCCCGGCAGGGCGAAGACCTCGCGCCCATAGTCCGCCGCCGCCAGCCGCGCGGTGATCAGGCTGCCGCTCCGCAAATTCGCCTCGATCACCAGGATCCCCAGCGATAGCCCCGCGATAATGCGGTTGCGCGGCGGAAAATTCTCCTTCAGCGGCGGCATATCGAGAGGGAAATCAGAGAGCACCGCCCCCGCGCCCTCCGCGACGATCCGCTCATACAGCCGGCTGTTCTCCTTCGGATAATTGTGCAGCAACCCGCACCCCTGAACCACCACCGTGCGGCCGCCCGCGAGCAGGGCCCCCTCGTGCGCGCAGGTGTCTATCCCGCGCGCCCCGCCGCTCACCACCGTCAGCCCTGCCTCCGCCAACGCCCGACCAAAGCGACCCGCCATCTCGCGCCCGTACAGCGTGCATTGCCGCGCCCCCACCACGCCGATCGCCGCCTGATCCCGCGTTGCATCTCCCCTCGGACGTACAACACCAGCGGCGGATCGTGGATCGTCCGCAACGCCGCCGGATAGCCCGGATCCTCCAGCGCCAACACACCGATCCCGTGGTGCCGCGCGCGATCCAGCTCACGCTGGGCCTCCACGCGGGTGGCGGCCGCGCCGGCGCGGATGAGGCTCGCGGTCTTCGTCCCGATGCCCTCGACCGCCGCCAGCGCCGCGGGCGACGCGTCCAGAATCGCCGCCGGTCCGCCAAATGCCGCCAGCAGTCGCCGCGCCAACACCGGCCCGACGCCGGGCAGCCGGGCCAGACGCATCCATGCTATGAGGACTTCATCTCCCATGCCCCCGATGATAGCCGAGGTTGCCGGGCGATTCATCGCTGGCGCACCTCCGACCCAAACCCACCGGCGAAGCAACTCCCCGCGGCCCCGCCCTCAGCCTACTGGCCGAGGTTCCACAGCAGAACCTTGTCCTCCGTCGCCGCGATCAGCGTGCGCCCATCCCCCGATATCACCACGAGACCCACCCCGCCATCCACCGGTGAGCGCATCACCACCTTCTTGTTCGCCGTCAGCATCACGCCCACCGTTTCCTGCGCATCCTTCATCGGCGCCACCACCAACGGCGGCGGGGGCGTCGTGGCGGCCAGATGAATCGTGCCCCAGGCGGCCGCCGCCAGATCGTCCGTCAACGCCCCACGTGAAAAATGGTCGAACCGCAGCCGCCCCGCCTGCGTCCCGTCACTCACGTTGTAGAAAAACATGCCCCCCGCCAGAAGGCTCTCCCCATACACGTGCCGGCCGTCGGCGGTGAATCGCACCTGCTCCAGCCCACGCGGATTCATCGGGCCCGTCGCGGCGCTCTCCTTCTTAACCTCCGGCTGCCGCGGCAGCGGGCGTCCGCTGGCCATGTCCACCAGCTGGATGCCCCCAGCGGCCGTCCACCCCGTCGCCAGCATCTTGCCGTCGGGCGACAGCGCCATGCGATTCTGCTGCACCGGCAGCGCAAAGCTGCGGATGAGCTGCCCATCCCCGACCGACCACACCCCCACCCTGCTGCCCCCAGCCACCAGCTTGCGATTCTGATCAAGGAACCCGGCGATGGCGGGCGACCCCTCCAGCACCAAATCCCGGCAACCCAGCGTCCGCCACGTGATGCCGTCCCGCAGCGTGATGATCGCGACCGTGCGGTCGATCAGACCGACGGCGGCATAGGTGGCATCGGGCGAGAGCACCACCGACGCGGCGTCCGTCGTCGTGCCGACGTGGCTGAGGGTCCACTCACCCGCCGCCGCGCCCCGCTTCAGAACAAACAGGCCGTTGGCCCCGACAAGCGCGCAGGTGCGACCATCCGCGGAGAACGTTCCCGCGGAGAGGTGACCCGAGATGCCTGTGACGATCGAGGGCTTTGGCGCTGGAGGCGCCGGTGCCGTCGCTGGCGGGGCCGCCGTCTGGGCCGCCGCCACGGAGGCAAACAGCATCGCTGCCGCGAACGCCCCCGGAAACCGTCGCCACACCTTCATCGCACACCTCATCGCGCCAGCGAGGCGATCGCACGGCGGATCGTCGCCTCGTCCACCCCCGCCACCACCTCGGCCGACCCCAGCCCCGTCGGAAGGATCAGCCGCATCTTCCCGCTACGCACCTTCTTGTCTGCCCCCATCGCCGCAAACGTCTTCTCCACATCCAGCCCGGGCAGCCGCACCGGCAATCCGATCTCCTGCAGCAACGCCTCCACCCGCTTCGCTTCCGCCTCCGCAAACAGGCGCCTTTCCGCGGCGACCCGGCCGGCGGCGACCATCCCCAGCGCTACCCCCTCCCCATGCGCGATGCCCGTGTACCCCATCACGGTCTCAATCGCGTGCCCGAACGTGTGCCCCAGATTCAGCAAGGCCCGCACGCCGTGCTCGTGCGGATCCTCCGCCACCACCGCCGCCTTGATCGCCACGTTCCGCGCCACCAGTTCCGCCATCACCCCGCTGTCACACGTCAGAATTTTCTGCACGTGACGCCCGATGAACTCGAACAGCCCCGCATCCCGTATCACCCCATGCTTCACGCACTCCGCCAGACCGCACCGCACTTCCCGCGGCGGCAACGTCCTGAACGCCTCAATGTCCGTCACCACCACCCGGGGCTGATGAAACGCCCCGATCAAATTTTTCCCCACCGCATGGTCCACCCCCCCCTTGCCCCCCCCCGACGCATCCACCGCCGCCAGCCGCGTCGTCGGCACCTGCACAAAGGGCACC
>CALCHA010000665.1 GCA_937901265.1 uncultured Phycisphaerales bacterium | reverse complement strand
TCAGTGCCGCGCTGGACAACGCCGGCAAGAAAAAGGGCGGGCTGTAAAAAGGACGCTCAGGACTTCGGAGTTCCGCTGGCGGGGCCGCCAAAGGTCTTGCGCAGGTATTCCGACATGGTGTCATTTTTGAGATCGCGGAATTCGCCGGCGTCGAGAAAGATGCCATAGCAGGTGGTGCAGGCTTCGTAATCGATGTGGTGCTGATCGACGTCGACCATGCGGATCATGGGCTTCTGGCAGCGCGGGCAATTGATGCGCGTGATCTTGTCCATCCGGCGACCCGTTGCCGCGTCGCCGCTGTCGATGACTTCGGACCCTTTTTTCCGCTTCAGTTCCTTCTGCTCATTGGCGTCAAACCAGAGACCTTTGCAACCCGTGCAACGGTCCACGGTGATGCCTTCGAAGGTCACCAGTTCCATCTCGGCAGCGCACTTGGGGCAAATCATCCGCACCTCTTGTGTCATGGGGTGCAGCATAACCCGGCGCGACCGTTAAGAAAATGCTCACACCTCGACGCGTTTGTTCTCACCGGGGGTGTATTTCTGCCCAGTCACGAGGCTCTTCACGAGTCCGACCACCGTCACGACGGTGCCGTGGGGCGCGTCCCAGTACTCTGCTTCACGCACCTGTACGCGTAAGAGCGCCAGTTGCGGGTCGTCGAGGCCCTTGGGGAACCAGGCCTTGAAAATGGGGGACCAGAGTTCCTTGGCCTTGGCCCTGTCCTGCACCACGGAGGCGTCGCCGCTGATGGAGACGTAGCTCTGGTGGCCCGGCCGGCTGTAGGCGAGGTTTACGTGGCGTTCCCGGTCGATCTCCTCGACCTTGCCCGAGCCGCTCTCGGTGAAGAACCAGAGCACCCCGTCGAAATCGCCCTTGATCTCCTGCGTGGCCATCGGGCGGCTGCGCAGCAGGCCATCGGGCTCTACGGTGGTGAGCATGCAGATTTTCACATCCTTGATCAGCTCAGCGACCTTTCGCAAGTCGTCGGCAGTCGCGGGGGAAGCGTGGGCGGAATGAATGGACACCATGGCGTACCTCCTGTTGCAGAGTTACCAAGCAAGAAAGGTGCCGCCGAGGCATTCGTGGTTCGAAGGGGCGGCTTCTCCGTCACCGCGCCAGCAGCTTCCTCAGCTCGTCATTCTGGATCACGCCGCTGGTCGAGATCGCGAGGTTCTTGTCATGCTCGAGTTTCAGCGTGTAGTCGAGGCCAAAGGCATTGCTCCCGGATTTGTTGGGCGGCACGTCAACGTCCCAGCGGAGGATGCCCTTTTTGCGGTCGCCCATCTGGTAGTCCTCATCCTTGGAGAGGGCGACGCCGCCGGAGCTCGTCATTTCGTCGATGGTGACGCGGACTTCGTTTTCCGGGCCCTGCGGGATGCGGTCCATGAGGCGGACATGGGCGGGCTTCTCGCCAAAGTTCTCGACGGAGAGGCGGTAGGTGTAAGAGATCAGGCGGTTGCCGCCCTGGGTCTGCTCGCTGCGATCGAGGCGCTCGCGGTTGGCCCGCAGGCTCGAGTCGATGCCGAAGCCGACGGTGAAGGGCTGTCCGACGGCGACCGTGTTGATGGCCCCGCTCCCGACGAAATCGCCGCCGACATAGCTGGCGACCGGTCCCTCAAGCAGCACGATTTTGCTGGTGTTGGTGAGTTCCGCCTCGTCGTAGACATAGCTGGTGAGCACCGGCACAGCGACTTTGTAGAAGCTGCTCTTGACGTTGAGCCGATCAATCTGCACGAGCTGTTTGTCGGAGCGGCTGGGCAGGCTGGTCTGGCCGGGAAGGGCGTAGGTGACGACCACGCCCTCCTGGTTGGGCGTGGGGGAGCGGTCGCCGGATTGCCCGCGGCCACTGTCTTTCGCCAGCAGTTCGAGGACTTGCAGGCGGTCGGCGACGGTGTTGAGCTGTTTGTCGTTTTCGGCGAAGACGGCACGGTTGGCGCCATCCTGGAAGTTGTTGCCGTTGGCGTTGCGCGTGAGCTCGGCCTGCTGCTGCTGGACGACGATGGAGCTTTTCACGACGGAGTAATCGAGCGACGAAGTGACTTCGGGCCCTCCGCCACCGCCGCCGCCCCCGCCGATGGCTCCGCCACGTCCGCCGACCGACACCGACGAGACCAGCGAGATGGTCAGCGGCTTGAGCTCCGGCGCCGCGGCGATCAGCGCCGGGGCGGCGGTGGAAAGCGTCATGGAGACGTTGTCCCAGTCCTCGCCGGTCTGCTGCTGAATCGACGCCTGATACTCGACGACCGCGCTGCTCTTGGCGGTGTCCGCGCGGATGTTGTAGCTCGGACTCCAGCTGGCCCCGTCGACCAGGTAGCGCAAGCGGATCCCCGTCGCCGGACCGGCGGCATTTTCGCCCCTCCCGAGGAACACGACCGCCTCGCGCAGCGTCCGCGAGCTCTTGCCGGCGATCTCCTGCTTCTGCCGCTGTACCAGCGCTTGCTGCTCATTGAGGTCGCGTGCTTCCTGCAGCAGCTTGAGTTCCTGATCGGCGATTCGCTGGCGCGAGGAAAACTGGTACTCCGTGAGCGTCTTGAGCTGATCGGCATTGAGCACACCCTTGGTCATCTCGACATTCGCGGTGGGGGCGGCAAAATTCTCCAGCTTGTCGAGGTAGGTCCGCTGCTCGGCAAGTACCTGCAGCGACTTCTGGTTGGCGGCGATTTTGTCGGCGACATCCCGCGCGGCGGCGTCGAGCTTTCTCACCTCGTCGCTGACATCCTGCCCCACCGCCCGCTCGCGGTAGCGCACGCTCCGCACTTCCAACCCGCCCCCGCCCTCGGCGAAGAGGCTCCCGGGAATCAGATGCTCGGGCAGGTCGGAGACCACCACCTCGCCCTGCCCGCCCGTCCATGCTGCCGCGGGAATTTCAACCCCCCGGGTCACCAGTGCCTGCCCGCGATAGACGGTGACGCTGTCCACTTTGCCGCGCACCATCAGTTCGCGGGGCTGCGTTGTTTGTGCCCAGAGGGTGCCACTGCCCGCGGCGCAGACCGCCAGCATCATCCATACCGCCGCTGATTGAGAACGCGTCATTGCCCACTCCTGTAAGAAAGGTTGCTGCGGGTTGGATGCGTGGGGCTGGGAAAAGTTCCCGGGGAGGGCGCTGGCGGTCAGATTTCGTAATCGCCGGCAAAGACGCGGGCGTCCCGGGCGATCACCAGCACGCGCTCGCCGCGCTGCAGATCCAGCGAGGCCCATTTCTCGCGGGCCACTTCGGCCATCACCAGTTGCCCCTCCCCCTCCACCTCCAGCTCGACCTTGACGGTGGCCCCGGCGCGGTGTACCCAGGCCACCCGCGCCCAGTCGCCGCGACGCCCGGCGGCGTCCGCCTCGCGCAGCAGCTCGATTTCATGCGGCCGCACGTAGGACTTCACCCGATCGGCCCCCGACGTCTCGGGCCCGTCGGGAGCGCCGGGGGCATGCTGGCGACCATGAAAAATGTTGACGTGGCCCAGGAATTTGAGGACGAACGGATTCGCCGGCGAGTTGTAAACTTCCTCCGGCGTGCCGACCTGCTCCACCTTGCCGGGGCTGAAAATGACGACCTGATCGGCGACTTCGAGGGCCTCTTCCTGGTCGTGGGTGACAAAGAGGCTGGTGACGTGGATCTCATCATGGAGCTTGCGCAGCCAGCGGCGGAGGTCTTTGCGGACCTGCGCGTCGAGGGCACCGAAGGGCTCATCGAGGAGCAGCACCTTGGGCCGCGCGGCGAGCGCCCGGGCCAGGGCGATGCGTTGCCGCTGGCCGCCGGAAAGTTGCGCCGGGTAGCGCTTGGCGAGCTCTTCGAGCTGCACCAGCTTGAGCAGTTCGGCGACGCGTGATTCGACCTCTTCCTGCGGGCGATTGCGCACACGGAGGGAAAACGCCACGTTCTCGAAAATATTCATGTGGCGAAAGAGGGCGTAGTGCTGGAAGACAAAGCCGACGCTGCGTTGCCGTGCGGAGCGGTTGGTCGCGTCCTCGCCTTCAAAAAGCACCTGGCCGGAATCGGGAAATTCCAAGCCCGCGATGATGCGCAGGAGCGTCGTTTTGCCGCACCCGGAGGGTCCCAGCAGGGCCACGAGTTTACCGCTGGGGGCTTCCACGGTGACGTTGTCGAGCGCCACCTTGCGGGGAAAGCGTTTGGTGATGTTTTTGGCAAGGATGCTCATGCGCTGGGGGGTTCCATTTCCTACTAATTCGACCAGAGTATAGGGGCAGAAGTCTGTTCGTGCCAGATGATGGGTGACGTTTTCGGAGGAAATGGGCCGATAACGTTGGAGGGCAGGGGGAAGATCCTGGAGCGTTGGATGGCCGTGGTGACTGCAAGAGGGGTGGGGTCGATCCCGTGGACCAGCCGGGCGCGGCGTTTCGCCGCCAACCTGCGGGCGCTGGCGGGGCGCGAGCCGGCCGCCGCCGCCGCGGTTGAGGCGGCGTCCGGCGACTTGACGGGCCACACCCTGCACACCATGCCTGACGGCAATTACCAGATCGCCGACGGCTCGGGCAGCTGGCTCGGCGGGCTCAACGACCACAAGGCGGCCACCGCGCTGTGGAAATTCGACAAATCCGCCACCCCGCTGCCCTATCCCGTGGTGTTCGATGGCGTCGGGTTTGGCTGGCTGTTCGCGGAGGTTTTTCGCAGCACCGTCGATACCTACAACGGCTACGCCCCGGCACTCTACGTGCTCGATCCCGACCCCGCGGCGCTGGCGATGGCTCTGCACCTGCACGACTGGCAGGAGATGATCCGCCACCCGCGGACGCGCTGGTTTGTCGGCGGCGACGTGCTCCAGCGCTTCAAGGCGGCGCTGCGCCAGGAGCCGGGCTGGTCGGTGCCGGAGCAGTTTGTGCGTTGCCACCTGCGCGCCCGGCAGCCGCTGGCGGTGGAGGAGGCAATCGGCGAGCTGCGGGCGCAGCGCGCGACGGAGCGTGAGGAGGCCTTGCGCGCGGCGAGGGAATACTACGCGGATAAGGATGGGGCGTTCTGGGCGGCGCGATTTAACGATGGGCAGCCTTTGCGGATTCTGGGCATCACGTCGCGCTACACGACCGTACTCCAGCATGCCGTGGCCGAGTTGCAGGCGGCGGCGGGGGAGGCGGGCCACGAGATGCGCGTGGCGATTGAACCGGATGACGCCTCGCTGGAAAACCCTTTTCCGGCCCTGATCGCCGCTTATCGCCCGGACCTGATCGTGCAGATTTCCCGGCTGCGTTACGAGAATCCCGCGCTGCCCGCCCACGTGCCTTTTCTGTGCTGGGATCAGGACAACCTGCCCTGCATGCGGACGCCCGCGGCGACGGCGAGCCTCGACATTCTGACGTTCGTGGCCGGACATGGGGCGTTGCATGGGTGGTCGTTCCACGGCTGGCCGCGGCGGAACGTTGTTTTCTGCCATCCAGCCGCCTGCACGCACCGCTACCCTGCGACGCCGGTGAGCGCGGCCATGCGCGAGAAATATGCCTGCGATATCAGTTTTATTTCGAATGCGGCGGCCGGTCCGGAGCAGATCGCGGCGCAGCAGGCACCGCGCTGGCAACCGTCGCTGGGGGAGTTGTTTCGCACGTGCAGCGGCGAAATCCTCGGCGCGGCGGCGGCCGGGCGGACCTGGGAATTCGCCGACCTGCAGGGCCTCCTGCGACAGCATGGGAGGTCCTACGGCCTCTCGGAGGCGACGATCAACGAGCTGTCGCTGTCGCTGTCATTGATCGCCGATCGGGCGTTTCGTCATGCGGCGCTGCACTGGGCGGCCGACTTTGTGGAAGCCACCGGCCGCAGTTTGCGCCTGTACGGCAAGGGGTGGGAGCAGCATCCGCGGCTGGCCCGGTACGCGGCAGGACCGGCGGCGCAGGGGGAGGAGCTGCGCGCGATCTACCAGGCATCGAGGATCAACCTGCAGCTCATCGAAGGGGGCTTTTTGCACTCGCGCTCGCTCGATAGCCTGGCGGCGGGGGGGTTCTTCCTCACCCGGACGGCGGGCAACGATTCGCGCGGTGAAGCCTTGTCCGCGGCTCTGCACACCCTGGGGCAGCGCTCCGTGGCGCTGCGGCTGCGGACCCTCGCGGCCCTGCGCGCTTCGGGGGATGCCGCGGCGCAGGGAGCGATGGCGACACTGCGGGAACATCTGGTGGGCTACGACGAGGAGGCGGAGCTGCGGGCGCTGGAAAATTGGGCGGAATTGGCACAGGCACCGGTGCTCTTTCCGCAGTTGGGCCAGGTGCGTTTTGGCAGCGCCGCCGAGTTCCGGGAGCTCGCCGGCCACTATCTGGCGGATGGCGAGGCCCGGGAACGGGTGGCGGGGGAGATGCGAGAGGTCGTGACGCGGGAATTCACCCATGCGCGGCGATGGGGGCAATTCCTGGGGCACATCGCCGCGGCGCTCCGGTGATCCCGCTACGCGCGGCCAAAATAGGGAACGCAGCTTGCCAGCACGCGCGGCCGCGAGCCTTGGAGGTCCATGCTGAGCTGCTTGCGGGCAGCGGTGATCGCGGCGCCGTCGGCTTTGAGGGTGTCGCGGAGGGCTGAGCGGTCGGTGGCCAGCTGAGCCTTGGGGTCGCCGTTCTGCGCGGGGTTGGCGTCGAGCGCCAGTTGCAGGGCGTACTGGTCGGCGGCGATGGGCGCGGAGTCGCGCGTGAGTTGGTTCTCAACGGCGGAGACATCGCTCATGTAGCTGTTCTGGTCGGCGGAGAGCCGGGCTTGGGCGTTGCTCCGGGCGGTGTCGTCGAGGGCGGCATCAAGGATCGCGTGATCGGCGGTGAGCAGGGCATCGTATTGGGCATTCACCGCGTCGATGGCGGCCTGATCGCCGGCGAGGAGCGGGGCGAGGGCGAGCTGGTCGGCGGCGAGCCTGGCCTGAAGGGCGACGATTTGCGGATCGACCGCGGGGCTGCCGTTCCGCAAGGCGTTGAGGTCCGCCTTGAGGGTGGCGAGGCCGGCTTTGAGGTCGGCGACGAAGCGGGCACCCGCGGCCTTGAGCTTGCCGAGGTCGGCGGAGATCACGGGGCTGGGCGGGGTAGGGGGGGCGTGAGCGGGGGAAGGGTGGCTGGGACAAACGGAAAGGAGAACGCGAGATTCGAGGGTTTCCAGGAGAACCGCAGGCCGATGGGACCGCATAGGGTGACTCCCTTCTGTAGGGGACGTGCCTCCGTCTGGAACAACCGTACGATGCGGGGGAAGGGGGCGTGGAAAATTTGGGGAAATGGAAGGACTTTCTATTTGCTGCAAGAGCGTGGAAGAGTTGCGGCAAAAAATGACGGGCGGGGTGGTGGCATGGGTTATTTGTGAAATTCTGCACGGGGGGTTGAGGAATTTTGAATGGTGGTGTAACTTATGGCGATACGAGGTGATTTATGACCGAGCGGGAACCTTCCGGACGCTCCGAGGGGGATGCCGCGCCTAAAGGTCTGATCGATCGGCTCGCAGCGAAATCGACCGGCTTGCCGGGCGATGAAACGCCGGCGAGCAAGCAGAAGCAAGCGGACGACATGTCCATGTGGAAGGTGGGTGGGCTGGGCCTGCAGTTCGCGGGCACGGTCGCGATCTTCCTGTTCATGGGCCGCTGGATCGACAATCACTTTGGGTGGAAATTTGGCGCGACGCTGACGATGCTCGCAATTGCGTTGGTGGGCAGCTTTTATCTGCTGATCAAACAGACCATGAAAATGGACAAATGAACCCGTGAGCGAAAGCGTCTGAGTCATGAGCGATGCGGCGAGTGTAACCGAGCCCCGGTATCCCGGTGGGCGGGGCGAGGTGAAGAACCTTGGGCGAGCGCGTCTGGTGGTGGCGCTGGCCGCGCCGGTGGGGGTGGTGACGGTGGGAATCCTGGGGTGGGTGCTGATGAAGTCCTTTAACTGGGGCTACCAGCGAGAGTTGCTGGCGGCGATGATCATCGGGGTGGTGGCGGGGATGGTGGCGGTGACGCCGCTGCTGGCGTTGATGGGACGGGGTGCCACGGCAGTGGTGCGGCTGACGATGGTGGCGACGCTGCTGCGGATGGGGCTGACCTTTGCGGGGTTGGTGCTGGCGTTCGGTCCGGGCTGGAAGCTGGATCATGGGGTTCTGGTGGTTTGCGTGGCGGCGTGCTACGTGGCGGTGATGGTGACGGAGAGCGCCGGGACGATCTGGGTGACCCGGCCATAGGCAGAAAACGGGCCGCAAAATAAGCGTGCGGCAGTTGACGAAAACGGGTTTGTCGATTGAGATGTCGAACCAAACAAGCCGGCACGAACGTCGGGCCGGTCTCTTCCGGCGGTGCCGGGCAAGCGTGGAGGAAGTGAGAAAAGCATGATGGGCATATCCTCCCTGATCGGGTTATCCAAGACGCTGGCCGCGGCCAATATGGTGGAGCACGTACAGGACAAGCGTCTTTCGTCGGTGAAGATGTTCGACCTCTTCGGCCACCCGGTGTTTTTCACAAGCCACATGGCAATGATGATCATCGCGGCGCTGCTGATGCTGCTGATTTTCCCGATGATGGGGGCGCAGTCGAAGAGCAAGCCGGTGCCGACGGGCGTGCGGAATTTTTTTGAAGCGATCATGTCCTACCTGCGGACGGAGGTTTTCAAGCCGGCGCTGGGAGACAACACGGACCGGTTCGTGCCTTATCTGTGGACCACCTTTTTCTTCATCCTGTTCTGCAATCTGCTGGGCCTTGTGCCGATCCACGAAGTCATTTATCTGATCAATGTGAAGGCGGGGACGCACCTGCCGGAGATCGGCGGGACGGCGACGGGGAACATCGGCGTGACGGTTGCGTTGGCGCTGATGGCGTTTGTGGTTTTTCACGTGTCGGGGATCATCCAGCAGGTGCGGATTCAGATGGATCCGTCGCTGGCGCCGCATCACACGGGTGCGGATCACCTGCCGGCACATGGCCATGGCGGGACGTTTGGGGCGGAGGGTCAG
>CALCHA010000664.1 GCA_937901265.1 uncultured Phycisphaerales bacterium | reverse complement strand
TCCCACACTGCTTTTAAACGCGGAGAAACGGAGTGAACGGAGGCACGCGGAGATGTTGCTCAAGCCCCGGCAACGCCTCCGTCAACGCCTCCAGTTCCAACTCACACTTCAGCCATGAAAGCCATTCGCAAAGAGAAAATGGTTTTGCCCTGATCGGTCGTGGCGGCAGCACCGCTTGTCCGGGGGGCGGGCCGCGTTATGATGGGGATTGACGTGTGACGCGATTTTTTGCGGTGGTGAGTGATGGCGTACAGCCTTGAGAAGGGGGTGGCGAACCTGGCGATGGAGGACCCTCTGTCCACGCCAACCCTGTCGGGGGATGACAACCTGTGGACGCTCAACTTCGGGCCTCAGCATCCCGCGACGCACACCACGATTCGCCTCGTCCTGGAACTCGACGGCGAGCGCGTGGTACGCTGCGTGCCCATCATTGGCTACCTGCACTCGGGCTTCGAGAAGAATGCCGAGGTGCTCAACTACAACCAGTACGTGACCATCGTCAACCGCATGGATTACGTCTCGCCGATCCTCAACGAGGTGGCGTGGTTTCGTGCCGCCGAAAAGCTCTTTGGCATCGAGCTGACGCCGCGCTGCAAGGTGATCCGCACGATTCTCGGCGAGCTCGGACGCCTGCAGAACCACCTCCTGTGCGTCGGGGCGGCGGCCCTGGACCTCGGGGCGTTCACCGCGTTCCTCTTTGGCTTCAATGAACGCGAAGTGATCTATGACATCATCGAGTACATCTCCGGATCGCGCTTTCATCCCAGTTATTTCCGCGTGGGCGGCGTCTTGCGCGATATCGACGACGCCATGTTCCGCGCGATGGTCCTGAAGTTCATCGACAACGCCCTGCCCAAGGCCATCGAGGACATGGAGTCGCTGCTCACGCGCAACCGCATCTTCCTCGACCGCACGCAGGGCGTCGGAGCCGTCACCACCGAGGAGGCCATCAACTGGAGTCTGAGCGGGCCGCTGGCGCGGGCCGCGGGCGTGCAACGCGATATTCGCAAGGACGACCCCTACCTCTGCTTTGAAGACAACTGGGACGGCAAGGGCGCCAAGGCCGTGGGCTTCAAGGTGCCCATCATGCGAACCGGCGACTGCCTCTCCCGCTACCTCGTGCGCCTCGAAGAGATGCGGCAGTCCATGCTCATCATCCGCGAACTCATCAACAACATCCCCGGCGGGGCGATCAACGTCAGCGTGGAGGGCAAGGAACTCCTGCCTCCCAAGAGCCAGACCTATGGCAGCATCGAAGGGCTGATCCAGCACTTTGAGCTGATCATGACCAACCGCGGGTTCGAGCCGCCCCGCGGCGAGGTGTATGGATGCTGCGAGAGCTCCAATGGCGAATTGGGCTATTACCTGGTGAGCGACGGAGGCCCCGTGCCCTGGCGTGCACGCACCCGCCCACCCTCCTTCATCCATATGAGCATCCTCCCCAAGATGATCGAAGGCCACACCATGAGCGACGTGGTCGCCGTGCTGGGGTCCTTGAACATCATCGCGGCGGAACTTGATCGTTGAATGCTGAATTCTGAATGCTGAATGCTGAAAGGGTCGGTCGTGGCTGGAGCGCTGGATATTCAGGAACGCACGATGGCGTACGCGTTGCGCGCGATCCGGCTGTTTCAACATTTGACTTCCAGGAAGGAGGGCGTCGCATGGATCGTTGGCAAACAGTTTCTGCGTTCGGCCACATCGATTGGGGCGAACCTGGTTGAAGCGCAGGCCGGTGAAAGTCGGGCGGATTTTATTCACAAGTGCTCGATTGCCCAGAAAGAGGCACGGGAAAGCGCCTGTTGGCTGACGTTGATGGTGCGATCCGATCTGGTCCCCGAAACCAAGGTGTCGCCCCTGCTGGCAGAAACGAGCGAGATCGTAGCAATACTGACCGCGATCCTGGTGAACACGAAGAAAAACGGCAAAGGCGTGCGATCATGAATTTCAGCATTCAGCATTCAGCATTCAGAATTTAGAAATAGAGGCATACATGGCTTGGATTGTGCAGAATCGGTTGCAGCCCTACCGGGCGCGCACGGCGGAGGGGCAGGGGCCGTGGATTACCGAGGCGATTCGCAAGGAGATCGTCGCGACCTATTTTCCGCGCTACCCGCGGAAGCAGGCGGCCTTGTTGCCGCTGTTCCACCTGATCATGCACACCCATGGGTACATCGCGCCCGGGGCGATCGAGGAGGCCGCCGCTCTGCTGGAGATCACGCCGGCCGATGTGCAGGATGCGGTGAGCTTCTTCGAGGAATTCCGCTTCGAGCCCAGCGGCAAGTACGTGGTGAACGTCTGCCGCAGCATCGCCTGCGAACTCTGCGGCAGCGAAGCCGTGATAGCTCGCATCAAGGAAGTCTTCGGAATCGAGAATTTCGAGACCACCGACGACGGCATGCTTACGCTGTTTGAAGTGGAATGCATCGGCCTGTGCGAAATGGCCCCCGCTGCCCTCATCAACGGCGCCGTGCACGGCCCGCTGACACCCGACGGCTTCGTCGCAACCCTCAAAGCCCTGCCGCCTGAAATGTCGCACAACGGCCACGGCCACTGAGCGAGCGACAATGGCGAAACAAACCGTTTATGTGGAAACCTCGGTACTGAGTTTCTTGTGCGCTGACCCCTCGACCGTTCAGAAGACTTTTGAAAAACAACGCGACACGGTGGAATGGTGGGGCGCATACAGGCAACGGTTCGAGGCGTATGTGTCCGATGTGGTGGCTGCAGAGGCGGCGATGGGGCACCCGACATTTGCGCAGCGGCGATTGGAGAAGGCGGACCAGCTGCCGTTGCTGACCGCCGAGAGGGACGATCGACAGCTCGCGCTTGAATTTGTTGCGCGGGGGCTGATCCCGCGCAAGGCCGAGGTCGATGGGACCCATTTGGCTATTGCCGTTCGTACGGGAATGGATTTTTTACTCACCTGGAACCTCAAACATTTGGCAAATCCTGAGACCTTGCCGCTGGTGTACAATTATCTCAAAGCGGTGGGCCGACATATTCCCAGGATCGTTACGCCGGCAGCCTTATTGGAGTTGATGTGATGGAAGAAGACTCGATCATGCAAGAGCTGCGAGCAGCACGGCGTGAATTGCTGAAGAATGCCGGCGGGGATCTCGGAAAGCTGCTCGAGCAGGCACATCGGGAGGCCCCCAGGTTGCTCGCCGCCGCGCGGCGGGCGGCGAAGGCTGCCGGCAGGGGCCTGCATGGGAAGAAGCAGAACCCACGCCACCCCCCCCAAATGCGGGCGCTCCGTTCCCCCACGGGCAAGATGATCGGCAAATGAAGACACGCTTTCCGCAGTTCTGATGATCAAGGTGAATGACCATGGCTTTTAACGGTCCCGTACTCCTCAAGCGCATTCCCGATGACCCCGCACAGCGCAAGCTGTTGAAGTACGCGGATTATCTCGCCACCGGCGGCTACGCCTCCCTGCGCAAGGCCCAGTCCATGCCTCCCGCCGACGTCACCAAGCTCGTGCAGGAAGCGGGCCTCCGCGGCCGCGGCGGCGCGGGCTTTCCCTGCGGCGTCAAGTGGACCTTCCTCCCCAAGGATGTCCACCCGCGCTACCTCGCCGTCAATTTCGATGAGTCCGAGCCCGCCACCTTCAAAGACCGCTACCTCTGCGATTACGATCCCCACCTCATCGTCGAAGGCATCGCCATCGCCGCCTATGCCACCTCCATCACCACCACCTACATCTTCATCCGCGGCGAATACCACAAGGAAACCCAGATCGTCGAAGATGCCATTCGCGAAGCCTACGCCAACGGCATCTTCGGCGTGAAGCATCCCAACACCGATATCGTCCACCATTGCTACGTCCACCGCGGCGCCGGCGCCTACATCTGCGGCGAAGAGACCGGACTGCTCGAAGCCCTCGAAGGCAAACGCGGCTGGCCGCGCATCAAACCCCCCTTCCCCGCCGTCGCCGGCGCTTTCGCCAAACCCACCATCATCAACCACGTCGAAACGCTCGCCTGCCTCCCCTTCATCGTCGAAAATGGCGCCCCCGCCTTCAATGCCATGGGCACCCCCACCAGCTCCGGACCTAAACTCATGGGCATCAGCGGCCATATCAACAAGCCCGGCTGCTATGAGGAAGAACTCGGCATCCCCATGGGCAAGCTCGTCGAAAAATATGGCGGCGGCGTCCGCGGCAAATACAAAAGCGCCTTCCACGGCGGCATCTCCATGGGCGTCCTCGGCGCCGACCAGTACGACGCCCCGCTCGATTTCGACATCGGAAAAAAATACAACGTCCTCGGTCTCGGCACCGCCTGCGTCACCATCATGAACGATTCCGTCGACATGGTCCGCGTCGCCCGCAACACCGTCCGCTTCTACTCCCACGAAAGCTGCGGCCAATGCACGCCCTGCCGCGAAGGCACCGGCTGGATGTACAAAATGCTCAATCGCATCCTCGACGGCCGCGGACGCCCTAAAGACCTCGACATGCTCATGGAACTCGCCCTCGCCCAGGGCAGCATGCCCGGCACCACCATCTGCGGCCTCGCCGACGGCACCAACTGGGTCATGAAAA
>CALCHA010000663.1 GCA_937901265.1 uncultured Phycisphaerales bacterium | reverse complement strand
GAGGAGCTCAACGCGGAATTGAGTCGCTGGAGCGCGCGGACGTGGCGTGATGAATGGGCGGCCGTGGGCGAGAAGGCGTGGCGATGAATCGCGGCGTGTGAATGACGAATCGTGGCAGGGGGGGCGGGACAGGGTTATTTGAGTGAAGGATGTCGTAGAATGGTTGAGGTGTTGATGGGTGGGGCGGACGATGTTGTGGGTAGGCCCGCGGTGGGCGATGGCGCGGGTGGGGGGATTTCGGAGCGGCAGTTGTCGATGGAAGAAGCCGATAAGCAGGGGCGGGCGGGAAGCGATGGGGCAGCGGGGGCTGTTGCGCCGGCGACGGCGGGAGCCGCGGGCACGCCGTCGGGCGTGAAGCTGACGGAATTTCTGGATTTGGCGACCCTGCAGGACATCCAGGATTCACTGGCGATGGTGGCGCAGGTGAAGGCGAGCATTCTGGATGTGGGGGGGCATCCGCTGACGCAGACGACGGTGAGCGAGCGGTTCAGCAACCGCAGCGCGGCGATCGCGGCAGCGCGGAAGCAGCGGGGCGATTTGAACCTGGATCAGCCGTTCGTGGCACCGATCATCGTGAACAATGTGCAGCTCGGGACGATCGTGATGGAACCCGCGAAGGCGGCGCCGATCAAGGCGAGCCAGGCGGGGCGTCTGGCGAAGAAGCTGGGGCTGCCGGCGGAACAGGTGCGCAGCGTCATTGACGCGATGAACGAAGAGGGCATGGGCCAGCGCACGGCGAGCGTGCAGTTTCTGTATCTGCTGGCGAATGCGTTGTCGCGGCTGTGCAGCCAGGAGATGCAGCTTCGGCAGCGGATTCAGGAACTGACGGCGCTGTTCAATATTTCCAGCATGTTGACGGGCACGCGCGGCCTGCAGCAGATTCTGGACCGGGTGACGCGGGGCGTTGCCGAGGCGCTGCATGTCAAGAGCTGCTCGCTGCGGCTGCTGGATGAGGGGCGGGAAGAGCTGGTGATCAAGAGCGTGTATGGCTTGAGCGAGCGCTATTTGAAGAAGGGGCCGGTGACGCTGGGGATGAGCACGATCGATCGTGCGGCATTGTCGGGGCAGACGGTGACGATCGGAGACATGGCGACGGACGAACGGGTGGTGTATCCGGAGGAGGCGCGGAGCGAGGGGATCGTGAGTTCGCTGGTGGTGGGGATGCGGTTCAAGGAGCGGGCGATCGGGGTGGTGCGGGTCTACACCGCGGAGCCGCACGAATTCACGGAGTATGAAAAGAAGCTGCTGGAGTCGATCGGCAGTCAGGCGGCGGTGGCGATTGAGAACGCGCGGCTGCAGGAAGAGGCGCTGGAGAAGGACCGCCTGGAGCGGCAGGTACAAATCGCGGCGGAGGTGCAGCGGCGGATGATGCCGGCGAAGCCGCCGCACTTTGCGGGTCTGGACATTTCCGCGCTGTATGTGCCCTGTTTTGAGCTGGGGGGCGATTTTTACGATTTCATCCCGCTGGGCGATCACTCGATGGGGCTGACGGTGGCGGACGTGGTGGGCAAGGGACTGCCGGCAAGTCTGTTGATGGCGAGCGTGCGTGCGGCGATGCGGGCGCAGGCGGACAACGTTTATGACCTGGACGAGATCGTCTCTCGGGTCAACAAGAGCATGTCGATGGACATGCGCAGCAACGAGTTCATCACGCTGTGGTATGGGGCGTTGGATTTTCAGAGCCGGCAGCTGACGTATTGCAGTGCCGGGCATGAGCCGGCGCTGTTGATCCGCGAGGGCAAGATGCAGGAACTGGCGGTGGGGGGGATGGTGATCGGGGTGGACCCGGAGCAGCGCTACGACAAGGAGGTGGTGCAGCTGCAGAAGGGGGACCTGCTGTGGGTTTACACCGATGGGGTGCCCGACGCGATGAATTACAGCGGCGAGAAATTCGGCAAGGGTCGGATGAAAGATGCGCTGTTGAAGTACCGGGATTTGTCGGCGGAGCAGATTTGTCGGCAGATGCTGTGGGAGACGCGGCGCTTCGTGGGGCTGAACCGGCGGACGGATGATACGACGATCGTGGTGGTGAAGGTGACGTGAGCGTGACCCGCGCGAAGGGGCGGGCTTGGGGTATACTGCGGGGAAGCGGGAGGATTTGACTTATGGCGATGCGCTGTCCGGGGTGTGGGGGCAAGGCGTTTACGGTCCAGCGGGCCGCGGGCGGATTGGAGGCGGCGGTTTGTGGCGGATGCGGGGGGATGTGGGTGAGCGTGCAGCGTTATTTCGCATTTTTGGCGGAGCGTGAGTCGGGCGATCAGAGCAGCCCGGGGCCGGCGACGCCGGGGGAAGAGGCGGGGGCGGATTCGGAGGCACTGAAGTTGTGCCCGGTGTGCCAGAAGTTCATGCGTTATTATCCGGTGGGACATGGGCTGGTATTCGGGGTGGATCGGTGCGGGGACTGTGGGGGATTCTTTTTGAATGCGAAGGAGTGGGAGGCATTGGCTGCCCACGGGCTGGAGACGCGGCTGCATTTCATTCCCTCGGACGCGTGGCAGGCGGAGGTGGCGCGCGGGCTGCGGACGGCGCATGATGCGGAATCGCTGGTGCGGCGATTGGGAGCGGAGGACGCGGCGGAGTTGGAACGGGTGACGGAGTGGATCGCGGGGCATCGGCATCGGGATGTGATGATGGCGCATCTGCGGGAGCGGCTGCATTTGCCGGTGCATGGGTGAGGGGGAGGAAATAAGGGATCAAGAGGGCCGTGCGGGGTGGGCGCGCGGGGTGGCGGGGGGGGCGGTTGAGCTGTGGGTTTCAGGGTGGGGGTGTGATAGGATGGGCGGCTTTGATTTTTCAATTTCGGGCGAGGTTTTGATGGAATCCTGGTGGCGCGTACTGCGGGGCGTCAAGCCGTACATGGGCAGTGTCATCATCTCGATGATTTGTGCGCTGGGAGTGGGGCTCAGTTATGCGTCGGTGGTGGCGGTGATGTTGCCGGTGATGAAGGTTTTCATCTCGCAGGAGCACATCCACGGGTGGGTGGACCGCACGGCCGCGGAGCAGCGGCTGGATGCGAAGATTTACGATCTGGATGCGAGCCAGCAGTTGGGCATACGCTCGCTGGTGGTGACCGAGGGGGGCGCGGACACGCCTGAAGCGCTGAAGGTGGTGGGCAAGGGGAAGTCTTCCTACAAGCTGATTACGCGGGTAAAGGGTATTGCACCGACGACGCAGCCGACGGCGGGGGTGGCGCGGGGAACGCTGGAGGAGCGCGAATCGCGCGATTGGTTCGGGATGGCGCGGATTCTGGCGACGGTGCCGGTGGGCGGCGCGGTGGAGATGGACATCACGGATCTGCACGGGGCGGGGGCGAGCACGGTAACGGTGAACCTGGGGCGGCCGTCGTTTTACATGCCATGGATACTCAGCGTCGTGCATCTGCTGCCGGATGATCCCTTCCAGGGGCTGGTGTACACGGTCATCTTCTTTATTTTCCTGTGCTTTGTGGGCTCGGCGTTTCGCTATTACCAGCAGTTCCTGGGGATGTCGGTGGCGAACCGGGTGGTGATGGACATTCGGCGGCGGATGTATGATCGGGTGGTGCAGTTGCCGATCTCCTATTTCGCGCGGCAGGGCACCTCGGACGCGATGAGCCGCCTGACGCAGGACACCAACACGCTGACCGATGGCGTGTCGATGGCGCTGGGCAAGGCGATCCAGGAGCCGATCAAGGCGGTGGCATGCTTCTTTCTGGCGATCTGGATCAACTGGCAACTGTGCCTGCTGGTGGTGTTGTCGGTGCCGGTGCTGGGGATCATCATCCGCAAATTTTCCGAGCGGATGCGGCGGGCCAGCCGGGGCACGCTGGAGAACTGGTCGCACATGCTGGCGGTGATCAACGAAACGCTGATCGGGGCGCGGGTGGTGAAGGCCTATTCGGGCGAAGGCTACGAACGGCGGCGTTTTTCGCGGGTGAACAAGAAGCTGCTGCGTGAGCAAAACCGCCTGAGCCATTATTCGAGCCTCTCGCGGCCGACGGTGGAAACGATGGCGGTGATTCTTTCCTCGATCCCCATGATGTGGGCGGCTTATCTGGTGTTGCACCACGATGTCGACACGACGAAGTTCTTCACGCTGCTGGCGTGCTTTGTGGCGATGCTGGAGCCGATGCGGAAGCTCTCCGACGTGAACGGCAAAGTGCAGCAGACCAACGCGGCGGCGGCACGCGTGTTCGAAGTGGTCGATATGGAGATTGAGCCCAACTACGACCAGAGCCTTCCGAAGCTGCCGCGGCATCAGCGCAGCGTCGAGTTCCGGGACATTGTTTTCAGCTATCCGGGCCACGAGGAAGTGGTGCTGGACCATGTGTCGCTGACGGTCAACGCGGGGCAGAATGTGGCGGTGGTGGGAGCGAACGGCAGCGGCAAGACGACGCTGCTGCAGTTGTTGCCGCGGTTGTATATTCCGACCTCGGGGCAGGTGCTGATCGACGGCATCGACACGGCGGGGGTGTCGCTGCGCAGCTTGCGCAAGCAGATCGGTCTGGTGACGCAGGACACGCTGCTGTTCGCGGACACGATCTTCAACAACATCGCCTACGGCACGCGTCATGCGACGAAGGAACAGGTGCTCGATGCGGCGCGGCGGAGCTATGCGGACGAATTCATTTGCAACCTGCCCGAGGGCTATGACACGCGCGTGGGGGAGCATGGGGTGCGGCTGTCGGGCGGGCAGAAGCAGCGGGTGGCGATCGCGCGTGCGATTCTGCACGACCCCACGATCCTGGTGCTCGATGAGGCGATGAGCCAGATCGATTCCGACTCGGAGACGAAGATCAACCTGGCGCTGCGCGAATTCACGCGGCACCGCACGGTGTTCATGATCGCCCACCGCTTTCAGAGTGTCATTTCCGCGGACATGATTGTGGTCCTCGACAAAGGCCGGGTGGTCGGCCTGGGCACGCATGGGCAACTGATCGATACCTGCCTGCCCTATCGCAACCTGTATGAGAACCAGTTTAGAGATGTCGGATGAGGCGCGCGGAGCCGGGAGGCCGAGCGCTCACGATTCCACACATCGTTGTTCCAGACCGGAAACATCCATTTTCGACGATCCAGATTTAAACACGAAGTGACGAAGGGACGACCAAGTGCACGAAGGCGCGGAGCGGAGTGGCGCAATCCCTCGACCAACAACACGCTTTGAGAGAAACGTGGCCACCCTCTGACAAACATCTTCGTGAACTTCGTGGGTCCGTCGTCACTTCGTGTTTACGTCTGGACAGTCGAAAAGGACGTTTCCGTTCCTGGATAAGGATGTGTGGAATCTTGAGGGCCGAGCGAATCGCCAAGAGGATGGGAAATTTGAAGCATGAGGGTTTGAAGGCGGAAGGGGGCTCGTATCCGCTGCGGCCTATGATGCAGATACT
>CALCHA010000662.1 GCA_937901265.1 uncultured Phycisphaerales bacterium | reverse complement strand
ACTCACCACCGCCCGACGCGGAGTGTCTAGAGAGAAGCTCTCTTCCACCCCCGCCGGGCGGCCTTGGGCCGTGCGCCAACGCATTATGGCCCGTTTGCGGCCTAACGTCCGAAGGTTAGGATGGTCGAAAGATGGAACGCAAGGAGTGATCGATGAAAACGCTATGGACAACAGCGAAGGCGGTGATGGAGGCGGCAGTGGTCACCGGAGCGAGCTTCGCAGACGACGTGCAACGCGTCTACGTGCCCGGGGCCAATGATCCTAATGCCTATCAGCCGCAGATCGCCCCCAAGCCGATGCCCCCCGAGGGCTATGTACCGGGGCTCTCCGACCAGGGCCCTCCCGGCCAACCGGGCATGATGCCGGGCCAGCCGGGGGTCCCCCAAGGCCAGCCGCTGGGCACCTCGATTCGCAATGAGGATGTCTTCGTCCAGGCGTACACGTCCCATCGCAGCCCGCGGATCATGGTGTTTGTGAACCGCACGATCACCGGCCAGGCGCTGCCGAAGGATGGCCTGGAGGAGCTGATGCGGGTGGAGGAAAAGCAGCGCGCCACTGGCGCCCTGTCCGTGCAGAACAGCTCCCTCAACACCGCCAACAGCCAGACCAACTCCAACGGCTACACCGGCTCGAGCCTCAGCAACGCCAACAGCAATACCAGCTCGAACAACAGCTTTTCCTCCCAGGGCCCCGCCGAATACGACAAGGTGACGAGCACCAAGAAGCAGGCCGACAAATATGACAATATCGGTGCCTCTGCCGAGGATTACGGCTTGATCGAGGCCTCAATCGTGAAGTACTTCGACAACTCCGGCAAGGTGAACGTGGAGGACGCCGAGCAGGCCCGCGCCAAGCTTGATCGGGAGAAGGTGCTGCGTATTGAGAATGGCGACGCCGCGGCGGAACGGCTGCTCTCGACCGAGTTGCAGCAGGACATTCTGATCCGGGTGACCGCGACGCCCACCTCCCACGCCACCGTCGGGCCGGCGGTGCGCTTGATCGCCAAAGCGGTTAACACGGCCGACGGCCGCAGCCTCGGCACGGCGTTCGTGGACATGCCGCTGCCGATCACCAAGACGAATGTGAACCTGTACACCGGCTACCTCTCCAGCGAACTGATGGGGGATATGGCCAAGAAATGGACCAATGGCACGGACGCCGTCGAGGTGCGGATCTACAAGACCGCTTCGGTCGACGACGCGTTGAAAGTTCGCCAGTGGCTGCAGAAAACGCGCGGCGTGACGGCAGTGACCAGCCGCGGGGCGACCGGCGGCGGCGCGACGAGCTACGCGGACTTCTCCGTGACCTACGCCGGAGCCCCCGAGGATCTCTATGCTGACCTGCGCGACGCCATCGGCGCCAGCCAGGGACTCAAGGCTGTGGATCTGCAGTCCAGCACGATCAATCTGGAGGTCACCGGCACGTTGAACCTGGTGACGACCACGCGCAAGACCGAGACCATGACGACAACCACGGTCACGGAAGATCGCAAAGTGGAGCCCATCAACCCGGCGCCCTCCACGGCCGGCAATGAGGGCCCGCCCCCGGCGGTCCCGGTAACGCCGATGCAATAAGCATCTCGCGGGAATACCAAGGCAACAGATGCAATTTCCTTTTCGGAGATCACGGATGAAGTTGGTGCGAATGCTGGTGGCGGCGGGGCTGGTGGGTCTGGCGGCGGGATGCGCGGGGCCGATCGCGGCGCGGCAGGATGACCTGCAGACTACGCAGTATCCGCAGATTTTCCTCGACGCCTATTCTTTGCATGAGGCGATTGTCGTGCAGCCGCCGATCGTCGGTTTTGTGGGGGCGCATCAGCTGCACGTGGCGGTCCCGATCCGCAACAAGTGGGACCGCGACCTGCATCTGCAGTACCGGTATTCCTTTAAGGACGAGCGGGGAATGCAGCTTGGCGAGGCCAGCCCGTGGATGGATTTCACGGTGCCGCGCAAGGGCGTCGACCAGTTTCAATTCACCAGCATGAGCCCCATGGCGGCCGACTTCGAAGTGCATCTGCGCGAAGCGCATTGAACGCCGCGACGATTTCAGGAAACAGGGCCGCTCCAATAGGGGCGGCCTTTTTATTTCACAGCGGCAGGTGGTGCTTTTTGCGGTAGACCTCTTCGGCCTCGGGCAGGCGAATGTAGGTGGGCAGCAGCGTCGCCGCGTCGTTGAAGTCCTGCCGCTCGGCCATCCTATAGCCAAGACGGTGCACCATGGCGGCCCGGGGCGCCCAGAATTCGCGCGGAAGCTCCACCACCCGCGGCTGATCCGCGAAGGCGGCGCGATGGTAGTCGACGCCCTCCCCCAGCAGCGCGATGGGCGCGTTCGGCGGGGCGAGCGTCAGGGCTTGCGCCAGAATGGCGGCGGGGGTGGTGAGATGCTGTTCGGTGGCGCGGAGAAGGTTCCCGCCGGGACCGCGCGTGTAGAGCGCCGTGAAGACCTGCCCGCGCTTGGCGTCGAGGATCGGCAGCAGCGTGGGGCAGCTTGCCGGGGCGTTCTCCGCGATCACATCCAGCGACGGCACGGCAACGACGCGCGTGCCCAGCGCATGGGCCAGCGTACGCGCCAGCGCCACCGCGATGCGCAACGCGGTGAAGGAGCCCGGGCCGATGGAGAGGTAGAGCTGGTGGATCTCTGCGGGGTTCCAGCCGGCCTCCCGGGTGAGGCGCTGGATCGCCGGCATCAGCTCCGCGGCGTGGCGCTGCTCGGGAGGGAGCGGATGCTCCAGCAGCAGCGTCGGCCCGACCGCCAGCGCAATGGAGCCGCTGCGTGAAGAGGTCTCAATGGCGAGGATGTTGGGGAGGGTCGGCAGGGTCATGCGAGGGAGTGTACGCTGCCGATGCCGCTCACGAAAAGCCCAGCGTCGGGTGGGGCACGTAGGGCGATTCCAGGGCCTTGAGATCATCGGCAAACAGATGCACGTCAAGGGCGGCGACGGCGTCTTCGAGGTGTTGCATCTTCGTGGCTCCGATGATCGGTGCCGTCACGCCGGGCTGGCGCAGCAGCCATGCGAGGGCGAGCTGGGCGCGGGGGATTTTGCGAGACTCGGAGAGGCGGCCGAGGGCATCGACGACCTGGTGGTCGGCGTCTTCGGTGTGGCTGTAGAGTTTATTTCCGAACTCGTCGCTGGTGGCGCGCTCGGTCTCCGTTTTCCATGGGCGCGTCAGCCGCCCGCGGGCCAGCGGGCTCCAGGGGATGATGCCGATGCCCTCATTGATGCAGAGGGGGATCATCTCTCGCTCTTCTTCGCGGTAGAGCAGGTTGTAGTGATTCTGCATGGAGACGAAGCGGGTGAGCCGCAGCTTGTCCGCGAGGTAGAGGGCCTGCGTAAACTGCCAGGCGTACATGGAGGAGGCCCCGAGATAGCGTGCCTTGCCGGCCTTGACCACATCGTGCAGTGCTTCGAGGGTTTCCTCGATCGGGGTCTCGGGGTCGAAACGGTGAATCTGGTAGAGATCGACGTAATCCATCTGGAGGCGGCGGAGCGAAGCGTCGACCTCCTGCATGATCGCCTTGCGCGAAAGGCCCCGGCCATTGGCGTCGGGGCGCATGCGGCCATGGACCTTGGTGGCGATCACGAGCGCCTCTCGCGGAAAGGCGCTCGCGGATTCTTTCAGCAGCGTCCCGAGAAATTCTTCGGAAGTGCCATCGGAATAGACGTTGGCGGTGTCGAAGAAGGTGATGCCCAGTTCAAGGGCTCGGCGGATGAAGGGGCGGGAGGCGTCGAGGTCGAGCGACCAGGGATGGGCCCCGCGCGCCGGGATGCCGTAGGACATGCAGCCCAGACAGATGCGGGAAACGTGAAGGCCGGTGTTGCCGAGGCGGGTGTAGTGCATGGCGGGTCTCGCGGAAAGGGCGTGTCGTCCGACGCGCGCGGACGAGGAATTCCGGACGATGGTAGGCATGCTGGGCCGA
>CALCHA010000661.1 GCA_937901265.1 uncultured Phycisphaerales bacterium | reverse complement strand
CCGTCATTCCCCTCCGTGCCCTCCGTGTCCTCCGTGGTGACCCTCCCCCGTCGTCCCCCGTCGCCCGTCCTCCTACACCTCCACGAACAGTCCATCCGCAATCGCACCCCTCCCGCACCAGATGACCATCCCCCAACCTCCCCACCCGCAAAAACCTCTCGCCTCCGCATGCACTCCTTCGTGCACTTCGTCGCCCCTTCGAGTCCTTCGTGTTTCCCGTCGCCGTCCGTCGTCGTCAGTCGTCGCCCGACCGTCGCCCTTCGCCTCCCTCAGCGCAGCAGACATTCGCGGCCATACCACGCTCCACCCCTTCACGCCTTCGCCCCCCTCATCCCATCACCGCGCAAAATCCACCCCCCGCACCTCGCGCACCCCCGTCACCCGAATCTCGCCCGGATAGGTCGTGGATCGACGACGATCGGATACACTGGCGCTGGAGCGCGGTGGGCGGCCCCGGGAGCATTGGCGACCAGACCCTGCTGCACGATGCGTGCGGGGACCAGGAGCTGGCGGCGCGTGTGCATCACTCGTGACCACCTCCCGGAATCGGCACATCCTTCAACTCAAAGGGGACGTCCACATCTTCCACGCGCGTCGCCACGCTCAAGACCGCCCGCAACGGCGGTTTGATGCTGCCCGGCAGAAACAGCGACCACTTCGGCTTCAGGTAGCACGCCGCAATCGCCACATCATCCCCATCAAAAAAATGCGCCTCAACCCGCGCCTGCTCCGCCTCATGCCCGCGCGCCGCCGCCGGCCCCGCCACCTCTCCCTGAAAAATCATCCCCCTCCCCTGCTTGTCGGGCAGAATGCCGGCCAGCGTCACCACCCTGTCCCCCACCGCCAGCGGCTTGCCGGCGCTGGCTTCGAAATCCGCCACCTCCAGATTCGCCTCGCGCACCGCCACGCGCAAATGCACGACGCCCTTCAACGACACGATTTTCCGGCCGCCCATTCGATCCAGCTCGGTGCAATTCTGATAGCAAATCTGCCACAGGTCACTGGGAAGTACGCCGCCCTGCTCCTTACCGGTGACGCCCGCCGCCCTGTCCAGCATGTCGTTACCGTTGTCATCCACCGCGGAGGTCAACTGCGGGCCCTCATAGCTGATCACGTGCACGCGCGGATCCACCGCCACCGCATAGCCGAAATCCCATTTCTTTGGATCCACGCTCACCCGCCTGGGCGAAATCCGATGCACCTCCCAGGGGTCCATGAAAAAGACGAACGGACCGGCCACCTCCGCCGCCGCTACGCGCCGATCCTTCGGCAGCCCCGCGAACCCACCCATCCCGCTCATCCACGCGCCCCGTCCCTGCTCATTGAGATTTAAAAACACATCCCGGAAC
>CALCHA010000660.1 GCA_937901265.1 uncultured Phycisphaerales bacterium | reverse complement strand
ATACGCCGCCATTCTCAACCGCCCCAAGGCCAAAGCCCCCGACGGGGCCCCCGACCCGGTCAAGGATGGTTACCCGGGCAAGGCCCGCGTGATCGACTGCGACGAGGTCAAGGAGATCCCCGCCGACGACATCGACAAGGCCAAGAGCGATCGCAAGGAAACCTGGCCGGACAAGTACAAGCATGACACCCCTTGACCCTTGGAAGTGCCCATGAGCCCGCTGCCTTCATTTTCAACGCCCAAGCTGCCGGTGATCCCGCCGATTTCCACGGCCCCGGTGATGCCTGCCCCGCCGAAACCTCCTGCGCTGACCGTGCCCGCGCTCCCCGCCAACCCCGACGCCGCCCCGCCGCTGCAGACCCCCCACATGCAGACCACGCTCGCCCACCAGCAGCACGTCGCCAAATGCAGCGAGGCGGCCACGGCCGGTGCCGAAAAATTTCAGAAAGATGACGCCTTGGCGCGGGCGAAAGGCAACGCTTTCGAGCAGGTCGAAGCCCGGCAGCGCGTCGCGCGGCTGTTCTGTGAGCTGCACCTCCCGGACGATGCCCCTGCCCAGCGCGATGCCCGTCTGGCCGCCATCGATTATCAGATGCCTCTGGCCGCCATCAATGCCCGTGGCAAGGACCTCAGCGCCCCCAGGTCGGGTCGCCTCTTTAATTTCGGCCGCAAGCCTTCTTATCTCGTTTCCACCCGCTTTCCGCCGAAAACCGATGCAGAACCCCTCTACACGCTGGAGTATTTCGCCCCCAAGGCCTAACCTGTCGCCCCGCACACCCCTCGCAAGGAGTCTCCCATGGGTCAACCCGCCGCCCGCCTTACCGATATGCACGTCTGCCCGATGGTCACCGTCCTCGTGCCCCACGTCGGCGGGCCCATCTGTTCGCCGGGTGCCCCCACCGTCCTCATCGGCGGTATGCCCGCGGCCACCGTCGGGTCCATGTGCGTCTGCGTCGGCCCCCCCGATGTGGTCGCGGCCGGCTCCGCGACCGTCACCATCGGCGGCAAACCGGCCGCTCGCATGGGCGACTCGACCGCCCATGGCGGGTCGATCGTCATGGGCTGTCCCACTGTCCTCATCGGCTGATCTCGAGTGTTCTCTCTGGAGCATCCCATGCCCAGTCCTAAAGATGGTTCCGCCTGCACAATCGTCCCCCCGGCCGAGGCCACCGAAGCCAAGGACGCCGACGATGCCATCCCCGGCGAAGTGGAAACCATCAAAGCCCAGCAACGGCAAAGCGGCACCGGCAAGTATGGCAGCCAGCCCGTGGACCCCTATGTTCCCCCCGAAACGCCCGAGGAAAAGGAGATCAAGACCCACTGGATCGAGATCGTCCTCGTCGATGAAGCCGACAAGCCCGTCCCCGGCGCCCTTTACAAGGTCATCACTCCCGACAACAAGGTCAAGGTGGGCACCCTCGATGCCAAGGGCTACGCCCGCGTCGACGACATCGTCGCCGGGAGTTGCCAGATCTCTTTCCTCAAGCTTGACCAGGAAGCGTGGGAGCCCGCGTGAGGAGCCCGCCTGAGCAGCCCGCCTGACGACCATCCCTGTTGTCCCTCGCCCGCGCCCCCGGAGGAGTAGCCATGCCCAGCCCCAAAGACGGTGACGAATGTTCCATCGTGCCCCCTGCCGCCGCCACCGAAGCCAAGGACGCCGACGATGCCATCCCCGGCGAGGTTGAGACGATCAAGGCGCAGCAGCGGCAGAGCGGCACCGGCAAGTATGGCACCCAGCCCGTCGACCCTTACATCCCTCCCCCGGAAGACCCGGAGAATCCGGAAGTAAAACTCAGCTGGATTGAAATCGAACTCCTCGATACCGAGCATCACCCCGTCCCCGGAGAAACCTACAAGGTCACAACGCCGGACAACAAGGTCAAGGTCGGCACCCTCGATGCCCGCGGCTTCGCCCGCATCGACGGCATTCCCGATGGCCAGTGCCAGGTCTCCTTCCCCAAGCTCGAATCCCGCGCCTGGAACGACGCTTGAGCCCGATCCTGTCTTATTCCTGGAGTATTTGCCCATGCCTTCGCCCAAGGATGGCACTGAATGCAGCATCGTTCCCCCGGCCGCCGCGACCGAGGCGCACGATGCCGACAACGCCATCCCCGGCGAAGTCGAAGATCTCAAGACCCTGCAGCGTCAGCAGGGCCAGGGCAAGTATGGCAAACAGCCAGTCGACCCCTACGTACCCCCCGAAACCCCGGAAGATAAGGAAATCCTCACCAGTTGGGTCGAAATTCGTCTTGTTGATGAGGACGACAAGCCCATCCCCGGCGAAACATATAAGATCGTCACCCCGGACAACAAGGTGAAAGTCGGCACCCTCGATGTCCTGGGCATGGCCCGCGTGGAGGGCATCCCCGACGGCACCTGCCAGATCTCCTTCCCCAAGCTCGACGCCGATGCCTGGGTCAACCGCTGACCCCTTCCGCAGGACCTCGCCCATGCCGCAAACTTACACCACCCGCGCCGGAGAAACCCTCTGCACCATCGGCGTGCAGAATGGTTTCAAAAACTGCACCAAGCTGCGCGCCGCCAACCCCGGCATCGCCACGCCGCTGCCCCCGAGCGTCCAGATCACCATCCCCGACCCCACTGACAAGCAGGTCCCCGGTGCCACCAAGGCACGCCACGAGTTCCGCCGTCTCGGCGTCCCCAGCGCCACGGTTTGGATCATTCAGGACCACAACAACGCCCCCTTCGTCGCCATCGCCCGTGACGTGCAGCGCAAGCTCGCCATTTCCAACTACGTCACAGGGCGCCAGGGCACCGGTTTCGCCACCACCGTCTGGAAGGATGAAAATTTCTTCGGATTCGATGCCGGCGCCAGCGCCGATCCCGACCACTTCAAGCTGCTCGTGCGCGACGATGACGCCGCCAAAAAAGGACTCGCCGAGGTCTCTGTCGATCTGGAATCCCAGACCCCCGTTCTCGACGCCTCCGCCCGGATTGCTTCCTGGATCACCCACAGCGGCCCGGGCACCATCCTTCCCGCCGTCACCTGCCGCGCCGTCGCCTCCGGCTCGCCCTTCTTCCAGTCCCACTACCTGCGTCTCGTCGTCGATCCCAGCGAACAGGCCAACCGCAAGGCCGACGGCACCGACCCCGCCGACGACCGCTCCGATCAGACCCTGGTCGTGCCCGCCCTGCCGCTGAACACGATCAACGCCATCGAAATTCTCGACTCCCGTGTCACCGCCGAACGCCTCAGCCCCAAATGCGCCACCCCCGCGCCAGACACCTGCCGCGCCTTCACGTCGGCCGAGGTCGGCAAGGATGAAATGGCGCTGCGGGTGAAGGTCTACCGTGTCGGCGATGCCGGTGCCGGCGTCTCCATCATCACCCCCGCCACCATTCAGAAAATGCTCTTCACCAGCTATCGCCAGACCCTCGCCCAGGCCAATGTCGGCATCGTTCTGGTCGACAACCGGGTGCACGACGTGGCTCTGCCTTTTAACATGATCACCGTCTCTGATTTCGTCGGCGTCAAAACCAAGGGCGATGGACAGATCACGGTCATCGTCTTCAACGGCACGAGCAACGTCACGATCACGATGGCGACCGAAAAGAAGAAAAAGCCTGCCGAGATAGCCGCCGCCCTCTCCTCCTCGCTGGGTTCCCGCGGCTTCACCTGCCGCCTTTCCCCCAACCCGCCCACCACCAATTCCTCCAACGACTTCGGCTCCTGCGACCTGCTGGTGTTCAAGGCCGACGGCAACCCCGCCCGCATCATGCGTGCCAGCTCCACCGACTCCCACTGCAAGCTCGCCCACACCGGCCTGTGGAACAACAACAACGTCCGCGACGGCGTCGCCGAGTATGGCAACCGTGAGCCCGAGGCACGCTACACCTGCGGAATGGACTATCGCGCCGTCGCCAAAAACTACAACTTCAACAACAGCTCCCATCTTTCCGTTCTGCTCGTCAACCGCTTCGCACCCATGGCCAACGGCAACATCCTGCTCGGTTATGGGCTGGTCCCCTACGGCCAGCTCACCGCACGCATCCGCCCCGTCCAGGAGCTCACCTTCGCCGTGCTGCTCGACAACAACGGCGCCGGCCGCCGCACCGTCCTTCCCCATGAGGCCGGCCACGTGCTGCTTGACGCCATCCACACCACCAGTGGCAGCCCCGAGGTGGATTGGGCGGGCAACCGCATCGCCAACAACGCCGTCCTGGGTTTTTCGGAATGGATGGCCGCCATGTCGCAGGAGGGAAATCCTCCCTTCCTTCATCTGCGGATGTCGGACACGCCGCTGACCGTACAGTTCCAGGTCGTCTCAGGCAACTCCAACGCCAGCATCATCACGATGGGCAGCGGGTCGCCCAACCCGGTGGCCCGCTTCCGCACTTTGGGAAGCTCGCGCCTCGCCGCGCTGCGTCAACTGCCCCTCGCCCCGCGCTGATCACCGATCCTCCGAAAGGTCCCCCATGCTCCCCGTTCCCCCCGATGGCTATGAGTCGCGCGATCAGGCCGAGACCCTGATCAAGAACTATCTCTTTGGTGGAAAGTATGACCTGGCGACCCTGCCCAAACGGCTCAAGCCCGCCGATGCCGACGACTTCCTGCAGAAAGCCTTCGCCGCCCGCCCGCTCAACGCCAAGACGCTGCAGCGGGCCGTTCCACTGATGGCCTTTTACGATCTGCGTGCCCGCGCCGCGCAGCTCGCCGCCGGGCCGCCGCCCGCGCCGATTCTCGACAAAAACGAAAAGACCGAGCCCGAATACGTTCGCTCTCTCGCCGCCATCGAGATCATCGGCGACTTCGGCGACCCCCATTTCCACGACCTTCTGCTGGCCTACTACAAACACCTCTGCAACCACGAGCTGGCCCTGAAATTTTATCCGCAGCTCGTCGACCTCTTCGTGCACCTGCCCCCGGGCGCCGATCTCAAGCCGCTCAGCGAGGCCCTTGCCGCACGGGCCAGAAAACTGGAGCCCGAAGCGAACAAGGGCGGCGACGAAGCGGTCGAGTATTTCAACCTCAAGGACCTTCAGGAAGATCGCCTGCCCACCATTCTCAAGGCCAGGAAAAAGCGCGAGGACATCCTGGCCATCAAGGACGATCACAAGCGGCACATCGAGCTGGGGCTTTATTACACCGGCCTCGAGAAATTCGCCTACGTCGACATGGTCCATTTCGCCGTCATCCACCTGCAGCGCGACTGCGACCTCAGCTCTCCGCCGCCCATCGCCGCGGACCTCACCACCGGCCTGGCCATGATCAAGTCGCAGGCGGACAAACGCGAACCCCTCCCCGCCTCGGACAAGGCGGACCTTGACGGCTACGTCACGCGCTGCGCCAGGGCCATCGACTTCTACCATGGCCCCTTCCCCGCCGAACTCCTGAAGTACTTCGCCGCCCACGAGCAGGACCATATCGACATCCTGCACTGGGAACCATTTGCCTCCGACACCCGCCGCCCCGACGATTACTACCAGCGGCCCGCAACTCCCTGAGACCTCTTCCCGCCGGGCGCCCTGTCGCCCGCCGCTCCGAAAGGATCCGCCATGCCCACCACCGTCATCGCCCAGCCAGGCGACAATCTCTGTGGCCTCGCCATCGACGCCGGTTTCATCGATTGCCAGCCCCTGCGCGACGATCCGGGAAACGCCGGCAAGGCCTTCCTCACCCGCCCGCTGCAGGCCGGCGACGTC
>CALCHA010000659.1 GCA_937901265.1 uncultured Phycisphaerales bacterium | reverse complement strand
AGCATGGGCCAGGCGGCGCGGCGGTGGCTTGGGGGGATGGCGGCGAGGGCGGCCGCGTCAGCACGGGCGGCGATGGCGAATCCCTTTGCGACGGCTAGCCAGTCTGCGACGGTGCCGGGGAAGGTGGCCTGCCAGGCGGCGCGGAACAGGCGAAGGAAATGGGCGATCGGCAGATGGCGCTCGCCGAGGCGGATGCAGGGATGGGGCGTTCCCCCGAACAGATCGCGCGGCAGGCCTTCGGCATCGAGGTGGTGGGGCGTCTGCACGTCGATGAGGTGGTGGCCGGCGGCGGCGGCGTCTTCGAGCAGGGCGCAGAGGCAGATTTTTGAGGCGTCGGGAACGAGCGAGAACATGGTCTCGGCGATGAACGTGCCGGGAAGGACGAGGCCGAGGAGGGCGCCGGCGAGGTCCCCGGTGTGGGCGTCGTAGGCTTCGATGGTGGAGAGCAGGCCGACGTTATGGAGGGCGCGATAGAGGGCGACGACCTCGGCCCGGACCCAGGTGTGGGGCTTGACGGCTTCGTCGCGCAGGAGGGCGATGACGCGGGGGATGTCATGGGTACGCCGCAGGGCGAAGCGGCCGCGGGACCGGCGGGCCATGCGCCGCGCCACGGCGCGGGTCGGGGCATCCACCGACAACACGGCGCGGACGGCGAGGCGCTCCCAATAGAAGCGGTTCCAGGGGTCATACAGTGGAAAAAAGCCCGTCGCATAGCGCACGAGGATCGTCAGCGGGTCGGTATGGGAAGCGAGGGCCATCGCCGGGAGCGTACCCGATTGCGGGCGAAGTTGGGATCGGCGGCGAGGTATTGCGCGGCAGGAGGGCTCGGTGTCTGAGGGCTGACGTCCGTGGTTGATCATGCCTCTCCGGCGGCACCCCGCTTGGCGACGATAGCTGGCCATACATCATCGCCCGACAAATCGGCGTAGAATGGACCCGACGGCCCGCGCGCCGCAAAACAAGAGGTGCTCCATGAAAACCAGCCGGTCTCCCGATTTGGGTCTCGTCCCCGTTTTTGGCCTCAACTCGTTCCCTGAGGATGCCTGTGCATAAGCGACTTCTCGGTATTTTTCTTGTGTTGTCGATGCCAGTCCGTGCCGGCGACCTCCGTGCCCGTCCATTTACTTTGGACGACAAAATCCGGGTTTGTGATCTCGTCGCAATCTGCAGAGAAGGCTCCTACCCTGTGGTAACGACGCCTGGCAAGGATGATGAAACGTACGTCGAGATGCCGATCGAAACAGTCCTCTACGGCCCACGTGATCTGAAAGTTGTGAGAGTTTGGGTATCACCCGTAAACCCCGTGACCAACACCCCGCTGGAAAAGATCTCCGTCGCGCGTTCTCTGTGTGTTTTACAACACCAAGAGGTGCCCGCCTGGAACACTCCGGCATTCGATCAGCCCCGATGGAACGTTGGCGAAACGGAAAAGGCCACTTTCAAGACGCTACAGAACTACGACCTTACGCCCGTGGATGCGGCACATTATCCCGGTCTCAGCCGCGATGCGCTTGCCTCCCGAAAGCAGCTCGTCGATGGCGTAATCCCACACGTCCGGCTCCTGGTCCAGGCTCGTCTCCAAAAGGACATCGCCGCGCTCTAAGTTGAACTGTCTGCCGCAAGAAACAACGAATCCGAAAATGCCACCGCCCTTGGTGCCGCCACCCAATCTCATTTGGACCCACCAACCACGGCCGGCGGTTCCACAGATGTCCGGAACGCCCCGTAATCCGCCAAATTTTTCGGAACTTGCCCGCAGCCCGCCTCCGCTCCTGGGATGCTGCAACCTCGCAGCCCGCCGGGAATCGTGGCGCGCGCATGGAGGCTCCTTTCGATTGAAGATGCCGCGGCGTACAAAGCCTTTGCCGGGCCGGGCTCGGAGGGGTTTCCTTTTCAATCGACAGAAGCGCTCCACTGCGAGTTGCTCCTGAGCTTTCCCGCGCAGAGCCCCGCGCTTCCCGCCGCGGCCCGCTGGCAAACGGAGGTACCCGGCCCGCGATCGATCCTGACGCCCGCGCCCTATTTGCCGGACAGGCTCCCCACCTACGCACACGTCCAAAGTTACGTCGGCTGCTGGGAGAACGTTGAGAACCACAGGGGGTATTTCATCAGCGAGGCGTTTCCCTACACGCGCTATTACTCGGATGCGCAGGATCATGGCGAAGTGCGGTTCGACCGCCCGGCCCCGTTCCACGTCCTGGCTTCGTGGGGTATCCTCGAAGCGCTGCGGCGAAGGGTGATTGTTTGGCCGCTGACGCTGCTGTTCATCGTGACGCTGTCCTATGTGAGCGGGGGCCTCGCGGGGCTGGTGGTGCTGCGCGGCTGGCGCGATGGGGCGCGGCTGGGTTTGTGGAACCTGCTGACGCTGCTGGCG
>CALCHA010000658.1 GCA_937901265.1 uncultured Phycisphaerales bacterium | reverse complement strand
TCGACGCGGGGGCAGGCATCCCTCGCACGTGGTTGGGGAACCACCGGCAATCAGTCCTGTGCACCGAGGTCGGCCCGCGGGTCAGGGGGGATGTCGCGTGTCGCACGGCGGAAGGCGTGCGGCGAGGGGCCGGAGGCGCGACGTAAGGAGCGTAGCATGTTCTGCAAGCACGAAAACCGGCCGCGCGCGGCGATCTGTCTCAAGGGCATGTTTGATTCGGCCAGCAGATCATGGACATGTTTCAGACGCTGGCGGCGGATTTCTTCGCTGGGCGTGCGACCGAGCGCTTTCTTGAAACGATGATCCAGCCATTTTCTTGACAGCGGTATCTCGCGGAGGAGTTCCTTCATGGTCAGGGCGCGGGGTGCCCGAGCGATGATCATCCGCAGGGCCGCGACGATGACGGGGTCGTCAAAGGCAAGCACGTCGGTGGAGCTTCTCACGTGGATTTTTCCGGGCGGAACGAGGATGGGTTGCAGAAAGGGTTGGTTGCGGTTCAGGATGAGCGTGTCCAGCTGTGCCGCTGCTTCAGAGCCGATGCGCTGAAAATCCTGTGCGATGCTGGTGAGGGTGACGGGGCCAATCTGGCATTCGCTGGGAAAGTCATCGACGCCCATGACGGCGAAGTGTTCAGGCACGACATGTCCTTCAGCGGTGCAGGCATTGACGACGTTTCGGGCGATAAAGTCAGCGGCACCCAATATGGCGGTGGGTGTTGGAATTTTGCGCAGCCATTTTCGAAGAAGCGTGACGGCGCGAACCTTCGAGGTGTACTGGTAATCCTTAAGGACAAGCTGCAGTTTCGCCAGAGACGTATGCCCTGATTCCAGCAGCCGCGATGAAAATCCTTCATAGCGTTCATGGCTCCAGGGGAGATCGACGCCGACGAAGCCGAAGTGGCGAAAGCCGCGTTCCAGGAGGTACTCGGCGGCGCGTCTTCCGATCGCATGATTGTCGGATATTACCGACGGCACACGGGGCAGGAGGTTGCGGATCACGTTGACCACCGGCACCTGTTTTCGCAGGAGGCTCGAAAGGATCTGGCCCGAGCGTGGTCCAAGGCCGGTGATTGCCCCGTCGGCAAAGCGGCCGTGGAATGCGGAGCGAAAGTTTTGTGTAGGGACGCACAACAACACCCGCCAGTTCCGGTGCCGCTCCCGCACATAGCGTGAAATTCCCTCCAGGACTCCCGGGAGCGCCTCCGGGAGCTGAAAAGCCAATACGATCTGCCGCCCCTTTTCCACCGCGCCTCCAATTTCGGTGCCGCATCATCTGGCACGACTTCCAGAAATGATACCGGTCTGACCACTTTTGCGGTAGCCCCGTTGCCGTGGAGGGCGTACCTTTGAAAACGAGAATCGCTGGGAGGACGAAGGCCGTGCAGCAGGTGTCTGCCCCGTCGCATCCTCCGCCTGTCCGGCGAGTCAGTTGCTACGGAGTCCTTCCGCCATGTGCCACGTCCGCGCTCCGATGATCATGCTGCTGATGGTTGCCGCGCCCGCGGTTGCGCAGGTCGATACTTCCATCGGTAAAACGCGACCCGCCAATCCTGAAGTTCCCCACCTTTCCCGTGCCCCCGGTCCGCGCTCGGCGCCGCCCTTCACCGGCAAGCCTGACAATTTTTCCGGCGTGTCGGGCCCGGGGCAACCACTCTCGGGCACGGGGCTCGGGGGATACCGCACAGGGAAGGAAGGGACGATGTATCGTGGTCCCGATCCTAAACCCGGCTGGCTGGATTTTGGAAACCGCGGCCGCGGTACCGCCGTCACCGACGGGCTGCTCCCGTCGCTGCGGCCCATCTGGGACCTCCACCTGCGCGACACTTCCATCTGCAACGGCGAGGATGGCTTCTACTACATGACCGGCTCCTCCGGCGACAACATCTGGGATCTCGTCGACGGCATCGAACTCTGGCGCTCGAGGGATCTCCACACATGGGACTATCTCGGCCTGGTCTGGAGCGTCGACCGCGACGGAACCTGGGAAAAACAGTACCGCTGGGTGTGGGCACCGGAGGTGCACGTGGTCGATCACAAGCTTGTTTTCACTTACTCCATGCTTGGGCCCGCGGGCAACAACGGCGGCGGCACCGGCATCCTCGTGACGAAAACCGGCAAGCCCGAAGGGCCCTACGTGAACCCGGTGACGGCCGACAAACCGCTCACCGGTGGAATCGACGCGACCATCTTCCAGGATGATGACGGGACCACCTACTTCACCAACGGCGCGGGCGGCACGCTGCACAAGATGAAACCCGATCTTTCCGCGTTTGACGGGCCGCCGATCCAGGTGAAAGCTGTTCCTGATGCAGGCGGGCCGACGCGTCTGGGCCACGAAGGGGCGTCGCTGTTCAAGGCGAAAGGCAAGTATTATCTGGGCG
>CALCHA010000657.1 GCA_937901265.1 uncultured Phycisphaerales bacterium | reverse complement strand
GGGGCGGGGATCGCGACGGAGCCGGGGGTGGCGCGAGTTTCAGGTGATTCGCCCGGGCGTGGGGCGGGCGGCGCCGCGGCGACGTTGCCGGCGCATGCGACGATTGTGCTGCCGCCGATCGATCCGCATGCGGCGGGGGTGCCGCCGGAGATGCTGGAGGCGTTGCGGCAGATGACGGCGGAGGATTTTTCGACGCGGGAGAACGCGGTCAAGCAGTTGGAAGAGGCGATGACCCGGCAGTTTCAGCAGATGGTGGAGGTGCAGGATGTGTTGCTGCATGTGCAGGAGGGGCTCGCGAACCAATTGGCGCAGATGACGCAGACGCCGGCGTCGGACGAGGGGGGCCGGGTGGCGGGGCTGATGGAGTTCAACAGCGCGGTGAGCCGTTGGGCGGTGGACGTGATGGCCTTGCCGGAGCCGCAGCGGGAGGAATATTTGCACTGGGGGATTGAGGAGGCGCATTTGCCGCTGATCGCGCAGGCGTACAACCGCAGCGGTGCGGCGCGGGCGAAGGCGGCGAAGGTGTTGGCGAAGGAATCGGGGCCGGAGGTGGACTGGCTGCTGGTGCAGTTGCTGAATGATGACGATCGGGAGGTGTCGCTGACGGCGATGGATGCGGTGGCGGACCGGAAGCCGACGCCGGCGATCATGGACGTGCTGTGGGACCATGCGGTGGGTCCGGCGCTGAGTCAATTTCGCCAGCGTGCGGTGCGGCAGCGGACGGTGACGATCCGCGGGCGGACGATCGTGATCGCGGACCAGGATCCGAACCAGACGTCGAATCGGCAGCAGGATGCGGATCTGGTGGTGGACATTCTGATCGGCTACAAGTCGGGCGACATCACGGCGCGGCTGAACGCGATGTTCAAGGAGATGGCGGCGGGGATGAGCGGGGGGAACGATTACCGGTGGCGGGTGATTTCGCCCAATTATGGGTCGGGCGGCAAGGCGATATCGCGGCTGGTGGAAGCGTACAAGCCACGGGAGGCGGTGCCGTTTCTGATGAAGGTCCTCGCGATGGAGACCAACGATGGCTCGGACACGACGGTGAACAACAATGAGAAGGTGCGGTACTCGTCGGGGATTGATGCGGCGGCAATGCTGCTGACGGCGATCGGTAAGGACCCGGACGACTACGGAATCAAGAAGTATGCGAACTGGGGCGACCGCTGGCTGATCAAGGGGGGGCAGCCGGAGGAGGCGGCGATGAAGAAGAACCTTCTGGCGTGGTGGCGGGAGCACCAGAAGGAGTTCACGACGCCGGCTGGAGCAGCGGGGGCGGCGACCATACCGGCGACGACGGGCCCGGCATTGCCCCCGCCAACGACGCAGCCGGCGGCGGCGCTGGTGATCCCGGAGAAGCCTGCGGCGGCGGTGATCCAGGCGGTGGGCGTGCCGGAAGTGGTGGTGCCGGAGTGAGGGGGTGCGGGCTGTCACGGGTTTTGTGCATGGCTGGTGGACAACCTTCCATGCGCGGGCCCCTGGCGGGTGTCGGTGGGGGCAGCTGGGGGCGGGGATCCGACAGGCAGGGGCCCTGAGGCGTTGCCCAGACTGCCAACGGGGTATTTTCATGACAGCGCGGTGTCAGGTTATGCACCATTGACACCCCTTTGTGGATAACCACTATGTCATGTGGTTAATGCGGTTACAGCGTTTTTTTAAAATCTGTCCACATGTCGACAGGACTCACTACGATGTACTTACTCTTTTAAAGAATAACTATAACGAACGGGGGGAAACGGGGAACGTGCATCGGGAGGCGGGGCATGGTCAAATGTGGATAACTTGTCGGAAACAAAAAAGGGACGTATGAACGGACGCCGGGGGAGGTGTGGTTGAGCAGGGATCGCGGGGGAGGGGGCGGGGAGGGGCGTAGCGGGGCCTCAGGCGGAGCGGTCACGCAGGGCGGCATCGACGGTGGTTTTGATACGGAAGATCACCCCACGGGAGTCGGTTTGCAGTTGGCGAAGGAGGCCGGCACGGAGGAGGGCGTCGAGCTGGGCGCGCAAGGGGGCGGAGTTGAGGGCGACGGTGAGCGTGCCCTTGTGAAGGCCGACGAGACGGGAGTGGTCCGCGAGAGGGGCGGGGACGAGGCGTTGCCAGGCTTCGGTGATGCCGTCGAGCTTGGTGGCGGGGCGTGCGACGGATTTTTCGAACCAGGGGAGGAGGACGTCGCCGAGGCGGGCGGCATCGCGGGTGTCGCGATTGCGTTTATTGGTGAGGAGGTTGTGCAGGGAGTAGACCTTGAGGCGGTCGCCGGCATGTTCGAGGTTGTCGATGGCGTGGCTGGCGGCGTGGGGCGCGGCCCCGGCGGGGCGCGGCGATGGGCCGGGCGGGGTGGCCGCCTTTTTTTTACGGGGGGTGGGCATGCCGGGGCTCCGGGAGCGGTCAGGTCAGGTTCACCGGCATGACGACGTAGAGGAATCCCGGGCCGCTGCGGAGGAGGCCGGGCTTGTTGGGGGTTTTCATTTCGAAGGTGACGGATTCCTGGTCAGCGACTTTGAGGACATCGAGGAGGTAGGTGGGGTTGAAGCCGATCTCGAGGGCTTCGCCGGCGTATTCGACGGGGAGGTCGATTTTGGCTTCGCCCATT
>CALCHA010000656.1 GCA_937901265.1 uncultured Phycisphaerales bacterium | reverse complement strand
TTTCGAAGCTGGTGCGGCACTTTGCGGATGGGCAGGTGGGGGCGGTGGCGGGGAGGGATGCCGGGGAAGGGAAGACGGGCGAGTGAGGAGGAGGGGGGGCCTGGGGCGGGCTGAGGCGGTCGCTGTGGACCGGCGCGCGTGGGGGTAGAATGGGAGGAGGGTGTCCGAGTGGGTTGGCATCGCGTTGGGTTGGCGGTTGCGGAATGGGATTCGTTATGCAGCGGCGGTCACGCTTCCGGGCTTTTATCGCGACGAGCTGGCGCAACTGGGTCGTCGGAGTCGATCTGGTGATTTGCGGGGTGCTGCTGGGCGAAAGTAGCGTTTTTCGGCACGACCTTCTTGGCCATAGCCTGTTCATCTTCGCCCACTGCCTGTTAATTGGGGGAGGCTTGATCGTGGTGGCGGCTGTCGTCCACGCGTTGCGGTCGGGCCGTCGCCGCGACGGGCCGGGGGGTGCCGGATAACCGGCGGTTGTATTGGGGGGAGAGGGGCGGCAATGGCGAGGATCGGGACCGGCGCAGGGGGACATGGCAAAGACGGCAAAAGGTGACAGGATTGGCCTCCCCGCGGCCGCGCGGAACTGGCGCCCACTTTCCAGGCACGTATCGACGTGGTCCGCCGACAGGGGCTATACTGCCGGCGCGGCGCGGGCGCGCCGGACGAGCGACGGAATGCAGCGCCGGCCGCGGAACAGTGTCCGCGGCCGGCTTTTTTTTCAAGGAGCGGGGCGCTTGGCGCGGCGAACAGGTTCATCAGCAAGGCGGCCCTCCTCCGCGCCATCCCTCGCGCCGCGGGCGCCGCGCAAGGTGTCGCCGCGCAGCATTCTCCTGCTCTTCTCCCTCGCCATGTCGCTGGGCCTTTACGGCGCGTTCCTCCCGATCGAACGCACCCGCTGGGTCTGGCCCATGCATGACCGCGGCGTCCACACGCTGGCCGCGTGCAAACTGGCGACCGCCCTCACCGCCGGCGACCTCAGCACCTTCTTTTCCGCGCTGCTCAAACCCAAGCTCTACCCCCCGCTGCAATCGCTCCTGGGGGCCGCCGCCGCGCTGGTTGCCGGACCCCACTACCAGGTGGTCGCCTTGCCAAGCATCCTCGGCTGGATGCTGATGCTGGTCTGCGGGGCGGCGCTGGCCTGTCGGGTGGCATGGCGGCAACTGGGGCCGGGGTTCATCGGCTGGGTGGGAGGCATCGCGGCGATGATCTTCCTGGTCTCCAGCCCCGCCCATCGCTTTTATGCCACCGACACCATGCTCGAAAGCCTCGGCGCCGGCCTCACGATGGCGACGCTCTACGCCTATGGCCGGGCGCGCGAGCAGGCCGACGCGTCGCGCATGCGCTGGCTTGGCATCACCCTCACGCTGCTGTTTCTGGAAAAGTACAACTACTGGCTGCTCACGGTCATCGCGCTGACCGTGGAGCTGGCGCTCGACGGGTCGGTCCGCCGGGCGGTGATCGAGCTGCTGCGGAGGCGCGGGGCGGCGATCGCCCGGCTCCTGATCTGGCGGCCGCTGCTGTGGATCGCCGCGCTGCTGGTCGTCGCCACCTTCGCCATCGCCCACCATGGCCCCTTCGCGGTCTATGGCGTGTCGCTCTCCCCGCCGCGGAACGTTCTGACGGCCGCCGTCTGGTTCGTGGCGGCGGAGATCGTGCTGGATCTGTCGATCCTCGGCCAAGCGCGCTACCGCGCGCTGCCCGCATGGGTGCGCGGGCTGTGGGCATGGCATGGCTTGCCGCTGTTGCTCTGGCTGATGCTGCCGGCGCGTTTGTGGACGATCCTCTTTTTCGTGGGCACCGACAACGCCGGTGATGCCCGCTATCCGGGCCTTTCCGGGGTGGCTTATTACGCGCGCTGCCTCGCTGACCAGTACGCCCTGGGGTGGCCGCAGTTGGTCGTGGCGGTGCTGCTGGCAATGGTGGGGGCGGCGGCGACGGTGCGGCGGTCGATCGCGGCGAGGGCGGTGCTGCTGGCGCTGCTGGTGGGCATGGCGCTCGCGCTGGCGCATCCCAACAAGCAGGGGCGCTACCTCCATACGTTTGTGCCGGCGATGTGGGTGCTCTCGGGGCTGGGGGCCGCGGCGATTGCGGCGGCGCTGGAACGGCGGCGGCAACATGCCGGCGTCGTGGCGGGCGGGGTGCTCTGCGTCGGCCTTTCGGCCTGGGCTGCACCGACCATCAAGGGTCATCCGCTGGGCCACGACGAGCTGGCGCAATATCCCCGTCGCGGCACGCTGCTTGAAGCCACCGATGCCTATCTTGCCGAACTCCCGGCGGGGCGACGCGTCGCCATCTTCGCTCCCACCGCATGGCCGGTCGTGGAATGGACCTTCCTGGAAAAAGAGGGCAACCCTCGCCTGCTGGACATGCCCCGCTGGAAGAGCACCATCACCCCCGCCGCCGCCGCCGCGGCCGCTCTGGCCTTTGCCCAGAGCACCACCGATGACGCCATCGTGGTCATCACGGCGGAACCGGGGGCGCTGTGGGCCGACGATGGCTACGCCGATCCGGGGGTCGAACCCGCGATCGCGGCAGCACTCAAAAGCCCCGCCTCGCCCTTTCACACGCAGGAAGTCTCGCGTTTTTCGCTCAGCGGCGCGATCGTGACGCTCATGGGCCGCGAGCAGCCGGTGGTGATCGAAATGGTCCCGGCGACGCGCCCCACCCCGGCGACGGGCCCCACCTCCACGCCTGCCACAGCCCCCACCCCCGCGACGGCACCTGCCACAGCGACCGCCCCTTGAAGCCGCAAAAATGAAGAAACCCGGAGAAGGGGTCTCCGGGCTTCAGGAAGGACAGACAAGGGGCGATTACTTGCGTCGCCGGGTGAGCATCGCCGCTGCCCCGAGAGCGAGGATGCCCAGCGAGGCGGGCTCGGGCACGGGGGCGGAGGAGACGAGCCGCACCTGACCGGCCGTGCTGGTGTCGAGGGTATAACCGGCGGGTTGGCCGGAGATCGAGGCAAACGAACCGCTGAGCTGGCCGGTGTACGTGGCAAGGGTGTAGCTGGGGGCATAAGAACCAGCCCCGCCGGTGAGGTCGGAAATGGTCAGGGTTCCGCCCAGCGACAGATCGCCGGTGACCGCCAGAAGGTCGCTGCTGGTGGCGTCGATTTCGGCGAGGTAATTGCCGGCGAGGGTGGTGGTGCCAGCGTTGAGGGTGCCGATCGAGCCACCGGGGGAGAGGGTGCCGCCGAGATTGATGGCCAGTGCCCCGACCGTTCCGTAGCCGCCGAAGGTGCCGCCATTGACAGCAACCGCACCAAGGGTGGCGGCGGTGTGGGACGCGTCGCCGACGAGCAGCGTGCCCGCGGAAACGGTGGTTCCGCCGGCAAAGGCATTGGTGCCGTTGAGGGTGAGGATGCCGCCGCCGGTTTTGGAGAGTCCGCCGGCCCCGGAAGTGTTGCCGCTGAGGGTGATATTGTGGGCGACGTTGGAAGCGTCAGCGGCCTTGATCGTCGGGGCGAGGGCTGTACTGTTATTCGTCAAAGTGATGTTCATGGACGAGGACCAATCGGCTGCTGCACCAAGGGTGGGAGTTGTGGTGGCCGTCGCCAAGCCGATGTTGATATTGTTGGTGACGGTATTGCCGATGCCGGCCACGATGCCGCCTCCGCCCACATAGACGGTGCCGCCAACCATTTCCAGGTAGTTGCTATTGGAAGTCTGGGTGGCACCGCCCATGGTGATTGTCCCGGCAGTAACGACGCCGCTATTGCGTGTCAGGAGCTCGCCAAACGAGGTAGCGAAACCGCCGCCAATCTGGATCGCACCGCTGGAAAAAGTTCCGCCGTTGATGTCCATGATACTGATGCGGTTATTCGCGTTCCCCCCAACATTGATGGAGGTGGTCCCGCTCACAGTGGTCGTGCCGCTGTCCTGGCGGAAGTTGGGACTGGAGTTGGTGCTATTGCTCAGACCGAGCGTGAGGGTTGTCAGGTTCACAGTGGCACCATTGACATACGCACCAACGGTGGTCGACCCGCCACTCGTTATGACCGCAGTGCCGAGGTTGTTGCCATTGCGTCCGATAAGCAAGCCGAGGGCCGTAAATGTTCCGCTCGCCAGCGAGAGCAAGTGATTGGTGCTGCCGTTGTTCGCCCCCAGCGTGACATTGCCCGTAAAGTTCATCGTGCCATTGTTGGTGAGGTTAATGGCAGTGCCGTTGTTGTTGTTGGTGAACGTCGTCCCATACAAAGCCCCGCCACTGATCGTGAGCGTGCTTGCTGAGGCGGCTTGCGTAAATGCGACGATGCGGTTGGCGGAAGTACCCAGCGCGCCAGTCACGAGCATCAGACCGGCAGACTCTGTCGTCGTGCCGCTGTAAATATTGATGCCTGAAAGGGTCAACGTGCCCGCACCGGCCTTGGTCAGGGCAACGGTGCCCGTCGCGTCATTGCTGATGGCACCGCCGATGCTGGTATTCCCCGTCCCGGCGATCGCCAAGGTCTTAATCCCCGAGCCGTTGGAGCCGCTGATAGGGCCTGCAAGCGTAAGCAACGGCCCGCCGGCCGCAACGCTATTGGTTACCGTGAAAGTTTGCGTCGAGCCGTCCGTGCCAAGGACGAGCCCGGCATTGAACAGCTGGCCGGCGGTGACAGTGGCGTTGACGGTTACACTGCCTGCGTTGGACAACGTCAGCGTCTGATTCCCCGCAGCACCGGCGCCAACGGTATAGATTGGCACGGCGGCGGTATCAAAAACCACCGCGCCCACGGTGATCCCCGACCCCAGGTCGATCGTCGTGTTCGTCGATGGCGCGTTGAATGTCGCCGTGTCGCCATCGCCCGGGGCGGGGGCCGCGGACCAATTGGCAGCGTTGGCCCAGGTGCTGTCCGTGGTGCCGAGCCAGCTTCCGGTGGCTGCGAACGCGGACGGGACGATGCAGCCCAGGAGGGCAAGCATCGCAAGGCGGGGGGCAAGGCGACGAGGGGCGCCTGCGAGCGACAAGGACATAATGTTCTCCGTCATGGAAGAATGGACAGGGATGAGGGAAAGCTGTTACGTAAAAGATTATCACCACCTTTTAAGAATGCAAAGGATCTCTGCGGGATTTCGTCCGCACCCGATGACCCCCGGCAAGCTCTGCAACGGCTGCGTAAAGCTACGGATACGTGGCGGCGATTCCCAGTGCCCACCCTCCGCGCGCCGCGGTATCATGCCCCCATGACAAACACCGAGGTGCTGTGGATTTTCGGGACCGTGGTGCCCCTGCTGCACCTGCTGGGGCTGATTTTTGCGATCCACGCCATCCTCCGCACCCGCACCAGCCAGGGGGCCATCGCCTGGGCACTCTCGCTGATTTTCTTCCCTTACGTCTCGGTCATCCTCTATCTGGTCTTCGGCCGCCAGAAGTTCCATGGCTACATCGAAGCCAAACGCCGCGGCCGGCGCGATATTGACCACCTCGCCGAAAAGGTCCGCCAACACATGAGCGGCGATCGTGCACTACTTGAAGGGGACTCTGGGAGGTTTGGGGTATTTGAGAGTCTGGCCCTGTTCCCCTTCACCCGTGGCAACCACGCGCGGCTTCTCATCGACGGCGCCGCGACGTTCCGCGCCATCTTCGACGCCATCGACCAAGCCACCACCTTCATCTGCGTCCAGTTCTTCATCGTCCGCAACGATGCCCTCGGCCAGGAGCTTCAGGCCCGCCTCATCGCCAAAGCGAAACAGGGCGTCACGGTCTATTTCCTCTTTGATGAAATCGGCTCGCTTTTCCTGCCCAAACACTACCTCACCAGCCTGCGCACGGCCGGCGTTCACGCAAAGCCCTTCAACACCCGCCGCGGCTGGCTGAACCCCTTTCAGATCAACTTTCGCAACCACCGCAAAATCGTCGTCGTGGATGGCCGCCGGGCCTTTGTCGGCGGGCACAACGTGGGGGTGGAGTACCTGGGGCAGAGCAAGCGATTTGGCCCGTGGCGCGACACGCACATCGAACTGGCGGGGCCGACGGTGGCGGGGGTTCACTGGTCCTTCGTGCAGGACTGGCACTGGGCCACGGGGGAAATCCTGCCGCTGCTGGAGGTTCTGCCGGCGGAGCCCGCGCCGCCGGACGAGGGCAAGGCCATCGTCATCTCGACGGGTCCCGCGGTGGCGTTGAGCGTGTGCAGCCTCATGCTCCTCGCGGCCATCTCGGCCGCACGAAAGCGCGTGTGGATCACCAGCCCCTACTTTGTGCCTGATGAGACGGTCTACGATGCCCTGCAGCTGGCAGCCCTGCGCGGCGTCGATGTCCGCATCATGCTGCCCGCCCGTCCCGATCACCTGCTGGTCTATCTTTCCAGCTTTTCCTATCTGGCCAGCGGGGAATCGGTCGGCGTCAAATTCTACCGCTACGAAGCCGGCTTCCTTCACCAGAAGGTCTTCCTCGTGGATGATGATCTGGCGGCGGTCGGCACCGCGAACCTGGACAACCGCTCGATGCGTTTGAATTTTGAAATCACCGTTCTGGTGGCGCAGCCGGCCTTTGCCGCCGACGTGGCGGCGATGCTCGAAGCGGACTTCGCCCACTGTCGCCGCGCCGGCCGGGACGACCTCGGGGCGCGCGGGCGGCGCAACGTGGCGTTTCGCGCGGCGGTCCAGGTCGCACGGCTCTTTTCCCCTATCCAGTGAGGTCGATCGATGGGTGTGCCCCCGGGTGTGCCTTCATGGCTGCGGCGAATCGGGTGGGCCGAGGTCACGCTCGCGGGGCTGATGATCGCCATCGCCGCGCCTGTCTGGTTGCTCCCCTACCTGCCGATGCAGGATTACCCCGAGCACCCGTTTCAGGCGTATCTCGTGGCCGCCTGGCCCACCGGCGGGGCCATCGATCCCGCGCACCAGATGCTCACGTTAGGCTCCTCTTGTCGCTCCTGAATAC
>CALCHA010000655.1 GCA_937901265.1 uncultured Phycisphaerales bacterium | reverse complement strand
GGATGGATGGGGAGGGGTGGGGATTGTTGGGGAAACGTTTTTCATTGCATCACCTCCGTGACGGCGAGTGCGCCGGCGGTGGTGAGGAAGGTGGAGGCGGTATCGGGTGCGAATTGGGGATCTTTGGCTTCGATGCAGAGGAAGAAGCGGTCGCGGGAGACCTCGGCAAAGTGGGGGGCGCTGAAGAGGGGGTGGTGGAGCCGGGGCAGGCCATTGAGGATGAGCATGGAGGCAGCGGCGGTGAGGGCGGCGAAGAGGACGGTCATTTCGAAAGTGATGGGGATCCAGGCGGGCCAGGAGTTGAAGGGGCGTCCGCCGATGTTGAGCGGGTAGCTGATGACGTTGGCGTACCAGCACATGAAGAACCCGCTGAAGCCGCCGATGATGCCGCCGAGGAGTGTCAGGAGGGCCACGGGGGAGGTATGGAAGCCGAGGGCCTCGGCGAGGCCTTCGACGGGGAAGGGGGCATAGGCCTCGGCCTTTTTGTAACCGGCGGCATGGACCCGTGCGGCTGCGGCGAGGAGCGACTCGGCCGAGGCGAACTCTCCCAGGACCCCGTAGATTTTGGTAGCTGGCTTACTCATAGCCGCTCCTCCGCAGGGCCGCGGCGACGCCCTCGCTGCGGCCCTTCTTGTGGACCATCTCGCGGGTTTCGGCGACGGCGATCACGGGGAGATAGCGGCAGAAGAGGAAGAAGAGGGTGAAGAAGAACCCGATGGTGCCAATGAAGGTGGCGTAGTCCCAGAACGTGGGATAGTACATCTCCCACTTGGAGGGCAGGTAGTCGTGGTGCAGGGACTGGCAGACGATGATGAACCGTTCGAGCCACATGCCGACGTTGATCAGGAGGGAGGCGACGAAGAGGGTCCAGGGGGAGCGGCGGACGCGGCGTGACCAGAAGAATTGCGGGACGACGCAGTTGCAGAAGACCACGGTCCACCAGGCGGGCCAGTAGGGGCCGAACCAGCGGTCGTGCATCATGCCGATTTCGTAGGGGCTGCCGGAGTACCAGCCCTGGAATGTTTCGGTGTAGTAGCCGTAGCAGACGATGAGGCCGGTGACGAGCATGAGCTTGGCGCAGTTTTCGAGGTGCTTGAGGGTGATCATGTCCTGCAGGCCATAGATAGCGCGCATGGGGACGGCGAGGGTGACGACCATGGCGAAGCCGGAGAAGATGGCACCGGCGACGAAGTAGGGGGGAAAGATGGTGGAGTGCCAGCCGGGGACGATGCCGCCGGCGAAGTCCATGCCGACGACGCTATGGACGGAGACCACGAGGGGCGCCGCGAGGCCGGCGAGGAGGAGGTAGGCTTTCTGGTAGCGGTGCCAGTGGCGTGCGGCGCCGCGCCATCCGAGGGAGAGGAAGCCGTAGATGCGGCGGGCGGTGACGGAGCGGGTGGGATCGTCGCGGATGGTCGCCAGGTCGGGGATGAGGCCGACGTACCAGAAGACCAGCGAGACGGTGCCATAGGTGGAGACGGCGAAGACATCCCAGACGAGGGGGCTGCGGAACTGCGGCCAGAGGTCCATGGTATTGGGATAGGGCAGGAGAAAATAGAAGAACCAGGGGCGTCCGAGGTGGAGCAGCGGGAAGACGCCGGCGCAGGCCACCGCAAAAAGCGTCATGGCCTCGGCAAAGCGGTTGATGCTGGTGCGCCACTCCTGTCGGAGCAAGAGCAGGAACGCGGAGATGAACGTTCCGGCGTGGCCGATGCCGATCCACCAGACGAAGTTGGTGATGGCGAAGCCCCAGCCCACGGGAATATTGACGCCCCAGACGCCGACGCCCCAGATAAAGAGCCAGGTCACCGCCCAGTTGAAGAGCATGAAGCCCAGGAAGGAGAGGCCGAAGCCGAAGACCCATGAGGCGGAGATGGGGGGGCGGATGTGGCGGGTGATGTGGTCGGTGGCTGTGCCATAGGTGAAGCGCGGGTCGAGGACGGGATCCTGATCCTCTTCGCCGGGGGCGGCGGTAACCAGGTTTGTCGTCATACGCGCTCCCCCTGCGTGGCGGAGGCGGTGGGGTGGAAATCGGGATTGGGATTCCCCAGGCGTTCGAGGTAGCTCGTCCGCGGCTGGGTGTTGAGCTCGGTGAGCACGCCGTAACCGATGGCCCCCCAGGGCTGCTGCGACTTCATGATGGCCGCGAAATTGTTCTTGTCGTTGAGGTCGCCAAAGATGATGGCCTCGGTGGGACAGCCCTGCTGGCAGGCGGTCATGACGCCGATGCGCGGGAGTTTTTCGGGTTGGACCCAGGGGTCCTCGGGCGTGTCACGCATCTCGGTGGGCTTGTGCCGGCGGTCATTCTTCGCCCAGTCGCGCTTGGCGTCGATCCGCGCCATGTTGAGGCGCTGCACGCAGTAGGTGCACTTTTCCATCACCCCGCGGCTGCGCACGGTGACGTTGGGGTTCTTCTGCATCGCCAGCGTCGGCTCGCTGTGGCTGTTGTACTGCAGGAAGTTGAAGCGGCGGACTTTGTAGGGGCAGTTGTTGGAGCAGTAGCGCGTGCCGACGCAGCGGTTGTAGGTCATCTCGTTGAGACCCTCCGCGGAGTGGCTGGTGGCCTCGACGGGGCAGACGACCTCGCAGGGCGCGTTTTCGCAGTGCTGGCAGAGCATGGGCTGGAAAGCGACCTGCGTCTGGCACTCGGGGGCGTCCAGCGACATTGTTTCCTTGCCGCCGAAGTAGGCATCGATGCGCATCCAGTGCATTTCGCGGCCCTTGAGCACCTGGTCCTTGCCGACGCAGGGAATGTTGTTCTCCGCCTGACAGGCGATGACGCAGGCGTTGCATCCGATGCAGGCGGTGAGATCAATGACCATGCCCCACTTGTAGCCGGTGTAGTGGGTTTCATCGTAAAGGGAGAGATGGACGGTGCGGCCGTCGGTGTCGGTGCGCATGCCGTAGAGGTTGGGGGCGTTCACTTGGGTGGAAGGGTGAAGATCGCCGATGGCGCGTTGCTTGAGGATGTCGCGGTCGGACTGGACGCGGGTGTTCTGCGTGCAGGCGAGGGTGTGATCCACATTTCCCTGCGTGGCGGTGGCGGTGGTGGCCCAGGGGGCGGCGGTGGTGCGGAGGGGGTTGACGTTGACGCCGACACCGAACTGCACCGATCCGCCGCGGCCGCGACCGCCGCCGAGATAGACGGTGAGGGCGTCATCGGGCTGACCGGGCTGGACCCAGACGGGGATCTGCAGCTTGACGCCGTTGGCGGTAAGGTTTGCGACATATTCGGGCTTGCGCATTTTGTGTTCGGCGGAGTCGGCGAGGCCGAGCTTGCGGGCGGTGTTGAGGCTGACGAGCAGGACGTTGTCCCAGGTGAGGCGCGTGAGGGGCCGGGGGAGCTCCTGCAGCCAGGGATGGTTGGCCCAGGCACCATCGCCGAGGCTGGGATCGGGGCGGAAGTTGAGCTCGATGGGGGGGGCTTTGGGGAGTGCGGCGGCGGCAGCGGCGAGGGCGTCGATTTTGCCGGCCATGGCGGGGGCGAGTTCACCCACTGCGGGGGCCGCGGTTTCCGGGATGATGCCGGTGGCCAGGGCCTTGCGCCAGCGCATTTCCTGGTCTGCCGGAGAGACCTGCCAGTGCGCCAGCCAATGGCGTCGCACGAGGTCATAACTGTCGGCAAAGAGATCCAGGGTGGTGTCGCGCGCGATGGCTTCCACCGTCGCGAGCAGTTCCAGCGCCGTTTTGCCTTTCCAGAGCGGCTGGATCAGCGGCTGAATGATGCTGGCCGTGCCATCGTGCCCGCGGCAATCGCCCCAGGCTTCCAGGGGATGGGCGAGGGGCACATGCCAGTCGCAGACGCCGGAGGTCTCGTCGTCGTAGAGCCCCAGGTGCACCGCCAGGCCGCCGCGCTTGGAGAAGGTGGTGAGGGCCTCAGCGACGGGCAGGTCGGAGGTCGCGGTGTAGACGGGATTGACATCCAGCAGCAGCAGCATATCGACCGCTCCGCCGGCGAGGTCGTGAACCAGGGCGGCGAGGGAATCGTCAGGATTCTGTGGATCGGAGAAGTCGACGCGCTCCACATAGTGCACCGCCTTGCTACCCAACTGTGCGTTGAGGGCGTGGGCGAGGGCGTGCACTTCGGGCGGCTGGGTCTCTCCGGCGATCACGAGACCGCCAGCGCCGGCCGCACGCAGGTCGTCTGCAGCGGCGCGGACCCAGCGGGCCTGTGGCTCGGGCAAGGCAGCGAAATCCGCGGCTCGCAGGGTCCGCGCGAGGGCGGCCGCCAGCGCCGGGATCTCGCCGGCTTTCGTGGCCAGCCGATGATCCGCCATGGCACCGGTATGCGTGAGCGTGCTCTCGGCCATGTACAGGCGCGTCATGCGTTCTGCCGAGGGACGCTCGGTGGCGATGGGCGGGTCGGTTGCCAAACGATGCGTCGCGAGTGGGCCAAACGCCTTGAAAGGCACGCGTCGTCCCTGGGCGAACTCCCGTGCATAGCGCACGCTGCCGGGCTCATCGGCGAGGAAGTGGGCATCGAGCGAGACGATGCGTCGGGCCCTGGTGAAGTCATAAACAGCGGTGAGATCGTTGCGTGCGGTGGCGCGCTGCAGCCCCGCCTGCCGATAGGCCGTTCCCACGCCGTCGTGGCGATGCCAGCGGAGAGAGGGAAAGGTCTGGCGCAAGGCGACGATCTTCGCCGCGAGCGAGGGCGAGGTCACGGTGGGCGTGAGGATGCGCACGGAGAGGTCGCGTTTGCCCTGACTCCGGGCGCGCAGCGCCGCGATGAGGTTGTCCCACGACTGCGACACCCCGCGGTGGGAGAGCCCGCGGTTGCGGTCGGGATCGTACAGCTGCAGCACGGAGGCCTGCATGAAGATGTTCGTTCCACCGAGCGAGGAGGGGTGTTCCGGGTTGCCTTCGATTTTTGTGGGTCGCCCCTCATGCTGCTCGACGATGACGCCATGTCCCCAGCCCTCCAGCGGCAGGGCGCTGGCGAAAAACAGGGGAATTCCCGGCGTGAGTCCCTCGGGTGATTGCACGTAGGGGACGATCTTCTCGGGTGGTTGTGGCGTGCTGCATCCCCCCAGCGACCCCCCCGCCAGTGCGAGGCCGGCGGTCATCAGCTTTAAAAAACTCCGGCGATCAAACTCGCTCAGGGCTTCGTCTGCCGCACCGGGCGCGAACTCCTCTTCCGACGCATCCCGCAGCGCCGGCTCATCGGAAGAAAATGGGGGATTGTCGCTCATCACCGGTGACACACTGAACAATTGGTCAACTGTTCGACTTCCACGTGGTATTTCCCCACCAACTCGCGGCCGCGGGCGAGCTGGTCAGGCGGCTCGACCCAGGAGGGATCAAAAATATCCTCCTCGGGCCGGAGGTGCTTGGCGGGATCGCGGTGGCAATCAATGCACCAGCGCATTTGGAGGTTGACGACGCGGTTCATGAGGGGCATCTCGCTGACGTCGCCGTGGCAGGTGGAGCAACCGACGCCTTTGTTGACATGGATGGAGTGATCGAAGTAGACGTAGTCGGGGAGGTCGTAGACGCGGGTCCATTTCAGCGGTTTGCCGGTGAGCCAGCTGTCGCGGACGGGCTCGAGCATCGGCGCGTGGACCCACATCTGGGAATGGCAGGTCATGCAGGTTTCGGTGGGAGGAAGACCGGCGAAAGGCGAGGTTTCGACGCCGGTGTGGCAATAGCGGCAATCGATGCCGAGGCCTTTGACGTGGTGCGCGTGACTGAAGGGGACACCGCCGGGGCCTCCCTCGGCAGGTCCGCCAGTTTGTTCACGATAATTGCCGCGGTAGGTCACCCAGTCCGACCATCCCCCGCCATAGGCGAGCGCCATTCCGCCGAGGAGGGAAAAGAGCGGGACCCCCACGAGCAGGACTCGCGCGACCGTATTCATCACTGGATGAAAGAGTTGTGCCACTTCGCCTGCCCACGAAAGATGTTGGCGAACAATTCCACGTCCGCGAAGAAATGGAATCGCGGTATGGAAAACCCACAGCGTCGTTTCGAGCAAACCACATACCCCCGCTCCGCCGTGGCGCCCGCTACCCGGACTTTTTCAGCGGTCGTGCGGCTTCAATAAAGATGCGTTCGACCTCCGCGAAGCGCGATTGCACCGCCTTCTCGATGCGCTCCACGGCGTCGCGCAGCGCCTCCACGGCCATTCCCGGATGCACCACGATTTCGAGATTCACCAGCACCTGCTCGGGGGAGAGCTGCATGGTCAGCGGGGGCCGCGCTTCGAGCACTGCGGGATCGGCCGCGGCGATCTGCTGGACGGCGTCGACGATCTCGCGTTTGGCGCTCTCGCCGAGCAGCAACCCGCGGCTTTCGCGCACCATGACCACGGAGACGATGGCGAGCATCACCCCGATGCCGACAGCCCCGATGCCATCCCAATAATCCCAGCCGGTGAAGCGCGCCAGCAGCAGCGCCGCCGCCGCGATCGCCAGCCCGGCGAGGTCGGCGGTGTCTTCGAGGAGGACGATGAAAACCGTTGGATCCTTGGTGTGGCGGATAGCCTGCCAGGCGGTGACACCCGCGCGTTTTTTGCGCCGCCAGAATTCGCGCATGGCGATGGTCCACGAAACGGATTCGAGCGCGGCCGCGATACCCAGCACGATGAAGTTCCATGCCAGATGGTCCGGTCGCGTTGGCCGGGCCAGGTGCAACACCCCTTCATAAATGGACAATCCGCCGCCCACCCCGAAGATCACCATCCCCACCACCAGCGACCAGAAGTAGATCTCTTTTCCGTGGCCGAAGGGATGTCCCTCGTCCGGCGGGCGGCGAGCGAGGCGCATGCCGAGGAGCAGCAGCAGTTCGTTGCCAGCGTCGACGACCGAGTGGATCGCCTCCGAGAGCATGGAGGGCGACCCGGTGACCCCGGCGGCGACAAACTTGGCCACGGCGATGGCGATGTTCACCGTCGCGGCCGCGACCACGACGACTTTTGATCCACTTTCGCCCAAACGTGCTCCCTCGCCGGAAAGCGGCTGATTCTACCGCCGGGTGGGCGAAAGGGGAGCATTTTGCCGCGGTCGTGATCGTTTGATGACCCAGCACAGGGCGGCTCCCGCCGCGAGCAGCGTCGTGGCCGCCAGCGTCGCGCGCAGGTTGGAGCGTCGGCGCGCCGCGCGTTCGCGGTGCACCAGCTCGCGCTCCGGGCGCCCCGACACCCCCTCCGACCCGTGGTGGATCGCCATCGCCAGCACGTCCGCCAGATGGAGCGCATGACGATGGGTCTCCTGCTCGACCTGCTCGCGGCAACTGAAACCATTGGCGATGATGAGCTCTTCGTCGGCGGCCTGGCGCACCTCGGGCAGCAGCACGCGTTCCCCCACGTCGATGCTCAGCCGGTAATGGTCCCCCCGCTCATACCCGAATGCCCCGGCCATCCCGCAGCAGCCATCCTCGGGCTCGCGGAATTCCAAGCCCATCCCGGTCAGCACCTTGTTCTCATCGTCCATCTGCATCAGCGCCTTGTGGTGGCAGTGGCCATGCACCAGGGCCTTGCGATGCAGCTGCGGCAACTTATACTCCGGGGCGAACTTCACAAGGAACTCGCTGAGCAGAAAAGTCTGCGTCTGGAACTTCTGCGCCAGTTTCATTTGCGGAAAGAGGTTCGTCAGCTCGTCCCGGAAGACGGCGGCGCAACTGGGCTCCAGCACGACCATCGGCAGGCCGCGCTCCATGTCCCCCTGCAGCTTGCTCATAAAATCCCTGGCCCAGCGCTTGGCCGTGGGCAGGAAGCCGTAGTCATACAGGGGTCGACCGCAGCACATGTCGGCCAGGGGCACGTGGACGTGGAAGCCGGCGTCCTCGAGCACCTCGACGGCCGCCTTCGCGGTTTCGGGCTTGTAGTAATTGTTGAAAGTGTCGGCAAAGAGCAGGACGGTCTGCCGCCCGACGTTGCGCGGTTTCCGCCGGCGGAACCAGTCTTTGAAGCTCTGGGGGGCGAAGGGGGGAATCGATCGTTTCGGCTCCATGCCGGCGAGGAACTTCGCGATGTTGCGCAGGATCGGCGCCTGGGTGAACAGGTTCGCGAGCGCGGGAAATTTGGAGGCCAGCACGCTGGTGAGATGAATGAAGCCGAAGGCAAAGGCGTGGCGCGGGCGTATTTTTCCTTCGTAATAGTGCGACAGGAATTCCGACTTGTAAGTCGCCATGTCCACGTTCACCGGACAATCATGCTTGCATCCCTTGCAGGAGAGGCAGAGGTCGAGGGCCTCTTTCACTTCCTCGCTCTTCCAGCCATCGTCGAGGACATCGCCATTCATCATTTCGAAGAGCATGCGCGCCCGGCCGCGGGTGGAGTGTTTCTCTTCGCGGGTCACCATGTAGCTCGGACACATCGTCTGCCCGCTGTGATTGCGGCATTCTCCGATGCCCACACAGCGCAGCACGGCGCGGGAGAAAGCACTCTCGTCGTTGGGGTAATGGAAATGGGTCTGGGGCTGGGGCGGGTTGTAATCGGGCCCGATGCGCATGTTGTCGGTGATGAAATAGGGGTCCACGATCTTCCCCGGATTCATGCGGCCCTGCGGGTCCCAGATGCGCTTGAACTCGGCGAAAGCCTGCACGATTTTTTTGCCAAACATCTTCTCCAGATAGGCCGCCCGCTGCTGTCCGTCGCCATGCTCGCCGGAGTAGCTGCCGCCATAACGGCTGACGAGATCGGTCGCTTCTTCCATGAAGTTTTTCCACGCATCGATGCCCGGCTGGGTGTAAAGATTGAACGGGACGCGGCAATGCAGGCATCCCTGCCCGAAGTGGCCATAGATGGTGGTGTCGTAGCCATATTTGCCGTAGAGCTGGTGCAGGTCCTTCAGATAATTTTTCACATCCTTCACGGCGACGGCGGAATCCTCCCAGCCGGGCCAGGTGTCGGCATGTCCGGGGACCCAGGCGGTGCTGCCGAGGCTGCCCTCGCGGACCTTCCAGATCATCTGTTCTTCCCTGGGGTTGTCGAAGAGCTTCATCGAGGGCGCATCTTTTTCCTTTTTGAGCCGCTCCATGAGCTTGCGGGCCTTGCCGTCGGAATCAGCCTTGGAATCGCCGCCGAACTCGACGAGCAACCAGCCTTCGCCGGGGGGGAAGAGCGCCAGGTCGGCGTTCTCGTCACCCTTTTCGCGCACCACGGTAAAGAGCTTTTTGTCCACCCCCTCCAGGCCCGTGGGCTGATGTTCGAGTATTTCCTCAAGGTGGTTGCAAGCCTCGTAGATGTCGGAGTAGCCCAACACCAGCAGGGTCCGGGTCACGGGGTTGGGCACAAGGATCATGGTGGATTCGAGGATCGTCACCAGCGTGCTCTCCGAGCCCACCAGCGCCCGGGCCACATTGAAGCCATTCTCGGGCAGCAGGTCGTCGAGGTTGTAACCGCTGACGCGTCGCGGAATTTTGGGATAGCGCGCACGGATTTCATCCGCATAGGTGTCGACGAGCTTCTTGAGAGCGGCATAAATTTCCCCACGGCGTCCGCCGGCGGCGATGATCCGCTCGAGTTCCTCGGGCGGCGTCGCCCCGACGCGCATGCGCAGGCCGTCGTAGGTGAGAATTTCCAGCTCGTGCGTGTTGTCGCTGGTCCGCAGTCCCAGGCCGTAGTTCTTGGCGAGCAGCGAGTGAATGCCGCAGGAATTGTTGCCCATCATTCCGCCGAGTGTGCAGCGGGTGTGTGTCGCGGGGTCGGGCCCATAGATGAGGCCCTGCTGCTTGGTGACCTTGCGAAACTCGTCGAGCACGCAGCCGGGCTGCACCCGCCCCAGCCGCTTCTCTGAATCCACTTCGAGCACCTTGTTGACGTACTTGGACATGTCCATGAGGAGGGCGACGTTGCAGCATTGCCCCGCCAGGCTGGTGCCTCCACCGCGCGACAAGAGCGGCGCCCCGAAATCGCGGCAGGCGGCGACGGTGCGGATCACGTCATCCACATTTCGCGGAAGGACCACGCCGATGGGCACCTGGCGGTAGTTTGAGGCGTCCGTGGCGTAGAGCGCACGGCTGCCGCGGTCGAAGCGCACCTCACCCTCCAGCTCCGCGGCCAGCCGCTGAGCCAGTCCCTCGGCATCCACATCAAATCCCCGTCCCTTGGCCCGGCGTTGCTCGCGCCCTTCACGTTCCAGCCGCGGCGATTCCATCAACTGTTTCAAATGTACAAGGTCCGTCATTGCCTGTTGCCTTTCGTTGAATGCCAGTCCGGGATGCCCCACCCGTTACACTTGTCCTGCGCTTTGGTGCGCATCCTCCAGCAACTGCGTATCCAGCCGCCGACTTTCGCGGGCCATCATCGGACCCCACGTCCGCAGCAAGTGGCCATAGTGCCCCCCGACCACCCGCTCCTTGCGGTCAAGATCGAAGAGGCCGACCGGATTCACGTGGCCGTTGTTCTGGACCAGCGCCGTGTCCCAGTCGACCTGGTCCACGAGGCTGTACCAGGTGAAGCCCACCAGGGGCACGCCATCCTCCAACAGCTTCAGGACGTTCAACCACATGTTGCGCAGCCAGGTCTCCGCGGAGTGCTGCGCGCCGAGCTGGTTGGTTTCGGTGTGCATCACCGGCATGTGGTAGCGCTCGTAGTACTGGCGCGTCAGAATGTAATAGCCATAGACCACCCCCGCGGGTTCCAGGGGCCCCTCGCCCGCGGGGACCAAATGTTCGTTCATGGCGTAATAGTCGTTGCCCATGACACAGGCCGGCACCACCGAGCGGGCGCTGTTCATGAACCATTCATACTCCTCGCGCTTCATTCCATGGTCGCGCAGGTAGCGGTACATCAGCGCGCTGATCTCCACGCCGTAGCAGAGATCCAGGCTCAAAAACCGCATCTCGTTGAGGCGGTGGGTCCGCCGCAGGGCGTCGGGCGATTGTGCGTGGTAGTAGCTGGTTGCTTCACTCTGCACGAACACGGCACCCGGGTTCACTTGGAGAATCGCCGCCTCCGCGAGCAGGGTCGCCTGGGCCATGTGTTTCACCGCGGTCACGAAGGCGTGATCGCTGGAGAGCTGCTCATTCCAGAGGCCTTTTCTGGCGGAGAAACTGGCCGCCACGTAGATTTCATTGACCGGCGTAAACATCTCCACCCACGGGTAGCGCCTGGCGAAGGCGCGCGCGTACTCGGCGAAATAGGGCGGCCAGTCCGGATTTTGAAAGCTCTCCAGCCAGTCCGGCACGCCAAAATGACAGAGGTCGGCGATCGGCGCAATGCCCAGCTTCTTGAGACGCCCGAAGGTCTCATCGACAAAATCCCACGTGTAGCGCCCCGGCCCGTGGTGCACTTTGTGGTAGGGCGGCCCGTAGCGCAGGACGCTCAGGCCCAGCGACTTCACCAGTTCAAAATCCTCTTCCCAGCGCTGGTAATGGTGCGTCTCGGCATACTCATCGCGTCGCAGTTGCTTGCCGTCGGGGCCCTTGATCATGGGGTAACTGCATTCCAGACCGGTCGCAAACAAAAAGGGCCGCGACGCCGGATTGCGTTGTAAACTTCGGGAGTGATGATCCATCACAGCTCTCTACTTCTGCCCGCTGGGGGCTTCGGCCGCCAGCGGCAAGATATGGCCACCATGCTTCAGTACTGCGACCTGCGCCGTCGGCCCGGCGCGATCGAGTGCCTCTTTCAGAGCCGCAGTGCCGTTCGATGACCATTCCATCCCCAGCTTTTTGGCATCCTCCCGGGTCATTCCGGGCGAAACAATGACGCAGCGAGCATGGTCCAGAATGCTCGCCACGTCGGCCAGGATGGCAATGCCCACGAGGTCCTCGACGCCGCCACGCTGCACCATGGCGACCAGTTCAGCGTGCGGGCGATAGCCGATCTCCAGAACGTTTTTATGGTTGCTCGCCACGCCTTCGGGGTTGGGGCTCACCAGGATGATCGTGCCGCCGCGTTTAACGGCCATGGTTCCGGAATAGAGCCCCTTGGCGCTTTGCCAGAAATCGCGATCGGCGGGGTAGGAATCGATGAGCAGCACATCCGCCCGTGCGGGCATGTTGGCGGCGGTGAGTTCGCGTGAGAGCTTGCAGCCCGCCCGGTGTGCCGCGACCACATCGCCGCAGAAGCAGCCGGCGATCTTCCCCGCGCCATCGCCCACGACATTCACAATGTAAGCAAGGCCCGCCATCGCCGCCGCCTCCTCCATCCGCAGGCGCATCGGATTTTCCGCGACGCCCATCACGGTTTCGCTCATCTGCATGGAGGCTTCCCACTGGTTGCGTTCCATCATCTCCGGCCCGGAGACGCCGGGAAACGCGATCTTGGCCCCGCCGGAGAACCCCTTCACGCGGTGCGGCACGATTCCTCCGACGCCGAGGATAAAGTCGGATTCCTTCAGCAGTTTGTTGGCGCGCACCAGGGTGCCGTCAGCGGTTTTTCCGAAGGTGTGGAAGCTCGCCTCGTCCTTCCAGTCATGCTGAAAGACTTCATACTGACCGAAGAGTTTTCCCAGCTTTTTGCGCAGTTCCGCTTCCTCCATCCGCCGATGCGTTCCCTGGGCGGTGAGGATGCGAATCTGCTTTTTCTCCAGTCCCGCCGCGTGCAATTCTTCCATCACGGCCGGCAAGAGCTTGGCGGTGGGGGTGGTCCGCGTGGCGTCATCAATGAGCACCAGCGCCTGCTTTTTGCCCGCCGCTGCCTCGCGGAGCCGCCGCTTGCCGATGGGCTCAAGCAGCCCCCGCCGGACTTCCGCCATCTCGTCGTGCCCCTCCAGCACTTTGACGCCCCAGACGCCCATAAGTCGCTCTTCTGGAATCTCGACCGGCGCAATTTTTTCATACCCCGGATAGTCGAAAGACACGTTTAACATCGCTGTTCCGTTCTTCAAATCGCCTGAGTTGGACAGCCCCACAGCCGAGCCCCTGCAAATGGAGTACCCTTACGAAATCCCCCTGATTTATCGAAGTGTCCTCAGCCATACGGGGGACCGCAGCGGTCCGCATTTTTTGTTTTCAGCGACGGTGTGAAGGCTCCCGTTTTTCTCAAGGCGTGGCGCTTGCGCACACACTTTGCGCACCGCCCACGATGTCGCATCTGGAGAAACCCATGGCCACTGTTTCCGATTTCGTCGTCGCCCGCCTCACCCAATGGAACATCGAACGCATCTACGGCTATCCGGGTGATGGCATCAATGGGCTCATGGGAGCTCTACGCAAGGCCGGCGACAAACCCCGGTTTATTCAGTCGCGCCACGAAGAACTCGCCGCCTTCATGGCTTGCGCGCACGCCAAGTTCACCGGCGACGTGGGCGTCTGCATGGCCACCTCCGGGCCCGGGGCCATCCATCTGCTCAATGGCCTTTATGACGCCAAGATGGACCATCAGCCCGTCGTCGCCATCATCGGCCAATCCGCCACCACCGTACTCGGCGGGCATTACCAGCAGGAAGTCGACCTGCAGAACCTCTTCAAGGATGTCGCCTCGGAATACATCACCACCGTCTGTTCTCCCATGGCCGCCAAACACGCCATCGACCGCGCCCTGCGCATCGCCATTGATCAGCGGAGCGTGACCTGCGTGATCCTGCCTAAAGACATTCAGGAAGAATCCGCCGTCGAAGAACCGCCGCAGGTTCATGATTCGATTCACACCGGCCTGGGCTGCCCGACGGCCCGGATCATCCCGCAGGAAGCGGACCTTCGCCGCGCCGCGGACCTGCTCAATGCCGGTAAACGCGTCGCCATGCTGGTAGGTGCCGGGGCGCTCCGCGCGGCACCGCAGGTCCAGGCCGTCGCTGAGAAGCTCGGTGCCGGCGTCGCCAAGGCGTGGCTCGGAAAGGCGGTCCTTCCCGATTCGCTGCCCTACGTCACTGGCTGCATCGGCCTGCTGGGGACCAAGCCTTCCTACGACCTCATGGAGGACTGTGACACCCTCCTGGTCATCGGCTCCTCCTTCCCCTACCCGGAGTTCTACCCCAAGATCGGCAAAGCCAAGGCCGTGCAAATCGACGTCGATGGCCGCATGCTGTCGCTGCGCTACCCCATGGACGTCAACCTCAAGGGCGACTCTGCCGAGACGCTCGAGGCGCTGCTTCCGCTGTTGGAAAAGAAGACCGACGAGTCGTGGCGGCAGACGATCGAGAAGGGGGTCACCAAGTGGTGGGCGGAGGTGGAGGCGCAGTCGAAGAACACAGCCGATCCGATCAATCCCGAGCGCGTCTTCTGGGAACTTTCGCCGCGGCTGCCGGAAAACTGCATCATTTCCGCCGACTCGGGGACGTCCGCGAACTGGTATGCGCGCGACCTGAAAATTCGCGCCGGCATGATGGCGTCGGGCTCGGGCAACCTGGCCACCATGGGCCCCGCCGTGCCTTATGCGGTGGCCGCGAAAATGTGCTTTCCGGAGCGCGTCGCCATCGCGCTGACGGGCGATGGCGCCATGCAGATGAACGGACTGAACTCCATGATCACCGCCGCCAAATACTGGAAGGAATGGGCCGACCCGCGAATGATCTGCCTCGTGCTGAATAACCGCGACCTCAACATGGTGACGTGGGAGCAGCGCATCATGACCGGGGACATCAAGTTTCAGGCGTCGCAGGATATCCCGGACTTTCCCTATGCGCGCTTTGCGGACTCGCTGGGCCTGCTGGGCATCCGCGTGGACAAGCCCGAGAACATTGCCGCGGCATGGGAACGCGCGCTCTCCGCGGACCGCCCGGTCATCCTGGAAGCCGTCACCGACCCCGACACCTTTATCCTGCCGCCGCACATCAGTCTGAAGGAAGCCAAAAACTTCACCAAGACCCTGCTCAAGGGAGATCCCGACGAGGGAGGCATCCTCAAACAATCGTTAAAGGCGGTCGTCGACCGCATCACGCCCCATCACAGCGGCAATTGAGTCCTTTTACTGTTGAGAAACGCATGAGCCTGCCTGAACACATCGTCATCACCGGCGCCTCCGGCGGCGTCGGCCGCGCCACGGCGCGGTACTTCGCCGAGATGCTTGGCCCGCGCGCCCGCATCGCCCTGCTGGCGCGCAACGTCGAGGCGCTCTTTGCGGCAAAGCGCGAGGTGGAGGGCCATGGCTCGCGCGCGCTGGTCATCCCCACCGACGTCTCGCAGAGCGAGCAGGTCTTCAACGCCGCACAGCGCGCCGTGAAGGAATTCGGGCCTGTTGACGTGTGGATCAACAATGCGATGGTCTCCGCGTACGCACCTTTCACCGCCCTGTCTCCAGAAGAATTCGCTCACATCACCAACGTCACCTACCTCGGCCAGGTCTATGGCACGATGGCGGCGCTGCGCGACATGCTGCCGCGGGATCGCGGCACGATCGTGCAGATCGGCTCGGCGCTGGCGAAGCGTTCGATTCCGCTGCAGTCGGCGTACTGCGGGGCGAAACATGCCGTCGCCGGGTTCACCGAAGCCATCCGCACCGAGCTGATCCACATGAAATCCAATGTCCACATCACGATTGTCCACCTGCCCGGCGTCAATACGACGCAGTTTGAATGGACGCTCAACAAAATGCCGCACAAGAGCCAGCCGGTCGGCACGATCTATCAGCCCGAGGTGGCAGCAGACGCCATCTACTTTGCCGCGCACCACCCACGAAAACAGTTTTCCGTCGGATGGCCAACCGTGGAATCGACCGAGGCGCAGAAGCTCGCGCCGGCGCTCATGGATCGCTACCTCGCCTCGGCCGCATGGAACGGCTCCCAGCGACACGAGAAAGCGGATCCGGCAGCGCCCAACAACTTCTGGAAACCCGTCCGGGGCGACCGTGGTTCGCATGGACCCTTCGACAATAAGTCGAAAGGGCGCTCGTTTCAGGTCTGGGCCAACAAGCACCGCAAGGCCTTCTTCGCCACGGCGGCCTTCGCGGCCGGCATCGCCATCAGCAAGGCCGTCCGCGGCAATGGGAGTGAACAGTAACCTATCATTCCGACGTTCAATGCAAGAAAAGGGCGTTCTCCCCGACGAGAACGCCCTTTGTCATTGCGTATTCCTGAGCCTGTTCACCCGTGCACTTTTTCGCGCTGCCCCTGGTGAATGCCTTCGCCGATCTCTTCGATCAGCTTCTTGTTGAAAGCCGGCAGATCCGCGGGCTTGCGGCTGGTCACGAGGCCCTGATCGACAACCACTTCCTCATCGACCCAGAAAGCGCCGGCATTTTTGAGATCGCTTTGAATGGATTCGTAGCTGGTCACCTTCCGCCCGCGCGCCACGCCGGCGTCGATCAGCGTCCAGGGGCCGTGGCAGATCGCTCCCACCGGCTTGCCGGCGTCGAAGAAGGCGACGACAAACTTCAGCACGTCGGGATTTCGCCGCAGCTTGTCGGGATTCATCACGCCGCCGGGGAGGACCAGGGCATCGTAATCCTCGGCATGAACCGAATCGATGGTCTTGTCGACGGCGACCTCCTGACCCCAGTCCTTCTTGTCCCAACCTTTGATCTTGCCCGCCTTGATGGAAATGATTTCGGTTTTCGCCCCCGCCTCATCGAGCGCCTTTCGCGGCTCAAGCAATTCCGACTGCTCAAAGCCATCCGTGGCGAGAATCGCCACCCGCTTGTTCTTCAGCTTGTCCTGCTGTGCCATGACCAAACTCCTTTCGCGAAAAATCAGTCGGTGACAAGCAGTAACCTCTCGCAAACTCAGGACCCGCCCCGTCATTTGTCATTTGTCATTTCGCATTTCTCCCGCATCCCGCGCAAATTGCTCCTGCGCCCAGCTCCACGCCGCCACCGTTCGGGGGAAGCCCACCGTGTTCATGCCCAGCAGGATGGCCTGCTCGATTTCCTCGGGGGTGGCTCCCGCCTGCCGGGCGCGGCGGACGTGACTCTTCACGGCAGACTCCAGCCCCGCGCCCAGCGCAATGCCGATCTTCACTAGCGCCAGCTCCTTCTTCCCCAACGGGCCGGCCGCTTCGACCGCCCGGGCGACCTGCTCGTGTGCGCGGCCCAGTTCCGGGTACTTTGCCACGAAGGCCATGAACGTGCCGGGCAACTTCTTTGCATCTGCCATGAGGGCTCCTTGCCAGACGTCGCTCAGGTGCGGAGACCCAGTGCGCGGCGTTGGGCCGCGTGAAGTTCCTGGATCCCCCCCACCGCGAGGGCCAGCATTTTTTCCAGTTCTTTCGCTGAGAAGGTGGCGTGCTCGCCGGTGCCCTGCACCTCGACAAAGGTGCCATCGGCCAGCATGGCGACGTTCATATCGACGTGCGCTTCGACATCCTCGGGATAATCGAGATCGACGACGGGCGTCCCCTCGACGATGCCGACGCTGACGGCGGCGACCTGCCCCTTCACCACCGCGGCAGATTTGGCAAGGCGCCCGGCCTTTTTTGCGGCGGCGAGGGCATCCATGACGGCGACCCAGGCGCCGGTGATGGCCGCGGTGCGCGTGCCGCCGTCGGCCTGGAGGACGTCGCAATCGACGAAGAGCGTCAGGCCCTCGAGTTGCGTCAGATCGATACATGCACGAAGAGCCCGGCCGATGAGGCGCTGGATCTCGACCGAGCGGCCATCCGGCTTGCCGGAGTCGCGGCGTTTGCGGGTGAGGGTGGAGGAGGGCAGCATGCCATACTCGGCCGTGAGCCAGCCGCCGGCGCCCGGACCCTTGGCGCGCAGCCACGGGGGAAGGTCTTTTTCCACCATGGCGGTGCAGAGGACGCGCGTCTCGCCGAAGGCCATCAGAACGCTGCCCCCGGCGTGGCGGGTGAACTTGCGTTTGATGGAGATGGCACGGAGT
>CALCHA010000654.1 GCA_937901265.1 uncultured Phycisphaerales bacterium | reverse complement strand
CATCACCTGCCCCGTCCGCACGTTGTGATAACGCCGGCTGATCATCACGTTCGGTCGCAACATCTTGATCGCTGGTTCAGGCACCGGAGAGTCCACCCCCTGCCAGTCCCCAATGACCATCGGCACCGTCGACTCGGCGGCCTTCACCCGGGCGTGGTACGCGTCGGCGTCCGCCGGCTTGCCGTGAAACATCGGCTGGGCCGCCATGGCACCCAGGATCAGCAGCGTCCCCGCCGGAGCCAGCAGCTTCCACAGCGGCGCACGCCGCGAGCTCTTCTTCATCATGGATACACCACCGCGTAAGGAAGCACCGGCAAACACAGCCACCGCGCGAAGCGGTGCAGCCCCAGCAGCAACAGAAACGCCAGCGGCAGCATCAGCCACCCCGACGTGTCGTGGAAAAATTCCGCCGTGCTGCGGCTCGCATTCCCGAACACCAGCATCGTCGGCACCAGCCGCACGATGTTCAAAAAAATCGCCAGGAACGGACTCACCAGCAGCGTCACGAGCCGGATCGGCAAGCGCATCGGCGTGCCAAAGACGAACGCCGCCGCCACCAGGATCAGCCCGAACACCATCCGCAGCCCGTTGCACGCCTCCGCTACCGTCACCGGAACCCCGTTGATCGACAGCAGGTTGCCCGAACGCTGCGCCGCAAACCCCATGATCTGCATCACGTTTTCCACCGCTTTCGCAGTGAACTGCATCAGCGGCAGCGACAGCGCAATACGCAGCGTCGATGGTACCGGCACCAGAAACAGCAGCGACAGAAAGGCGGGGAAAAAGTTCACCAGAATGTCCCACCCCAGCACCGTGATCAGGCACCCCACCGCCATCAGCACGCTCCCCAGGTGCCACGACATCTGTACGCCGTGGCTTGCGCCCCAATAGTTGATCGCCGCCCCCGCGCCCGTGATGAGCATGCCCCCAAAGGAAAAAGATGCCCGGCAGTTACGCAGGCGCGCCCGCCGTACCCAGAAGAGCCACGCGGCGATGATCGGCACCAGCAGGATGTGCGAGGATTCTTCATCATGCAGCGCGATGCTGGTCAGATCGCGCCAGCCATCCCGCTGTACCACCACGCTCAGCGCCACCAGCACCAGGGCGCCGATAAGGCGCGCCAGCGTGATCCGCTGCTGCGGCGGGATGTGGCTCGCGGGTATGGCGCTTGCCGGAGTCAGCTGCAGTTCCAGGGGGTCACCCATCTTTCCGGAAAAAATGCTCAAAGGTCATTGCAGGGGCCCGGTCTGTGCAACCGCCGGTCCAAACTGTCCGCGCCGGCCTGTCCGCGCCGGCGGCGGGAACGGGATAAAGATTTAACGGGATCTACGTTGCTCGGGGTGGGGATAGATGAGGGGCCAGCCGGTGATAATCCACGTTTTAACCCGAAAAAATCACGCTGGAGCGCCAATTGGCGGTGCCGCGTCGTGCAGGATCCCTGGCGTCCGTGAGATAGGCGAGGTGGGAAGCTTGGGCAGATGAGAGCGTCGGGGGGAGAGTGGAGGGAGTGCCGAGCGACGGTCGAGGTGTCCCGAGCGGCGGTCGAGGAGCGCCGAGGGACGTCGAGGAGCGCCGAGGGACGGTCGAGGAGCGCCGAGCGGCGGTCGGGGGAGGGTCGGGAGCAATAAAAAAGCCGCGTTCGGCGAAAATCTGTCCAGACTCCGTCCCTCTCGATTACGTGCCAATCACGCGCATCGAGTTCGGCATTCCGCACAAGGGGGGCGGGCCTCGCGGACCTTGCCCACCGCTGCGGAACGGGTTTATTGTTCAGCGCTGGTACAGACTGCGCTTACCCCACCCCTCCCCTGAACTTATCGACCACTCGGGAGTTGCACCGTTTCCTTAAACGAAAACGACCCACTCAAGGTTGCCGCGAACCGCGGAATGACACCGCAACCCAATTCGCTGCACACAATTTGTGATGCCCTTTCACCACTTCAAGGAGGCCCTCGGCCACCCTTCCAGCAGTTGCTCGGCCAACTGTCTATCGTCCAGCAAGGGGCGTCCATTAACGCGCGGCGGCAAGAAAAAACGCGATTTCGGGTGGGCCAGCACTCCTTCTCACGTCGCACACACCACTATCCACATCTCGTTCGGCAAACGCAAGAGCCTTTCCACACGCCGCTTGGCAAGCCCTTTAACCACGCCCAACCTTTTTCCGCACAGAGTTGTGTAACGCGACGGAGAAAGACACCACAACTCCTTTCATCATAACGGGTAGGGGGCGCCTCCCTGAAACATACCCCGAATAATCACAGGGTCAAAGTGAATTTGCTGGCGACCGGCGATTTTGCCTCACCGTGGGATCTGTTTTTAGGTTCCCAAGCCCCCTCACAATCACCTGGCGCGGGCCCTCGTTCGTTCGGTAGATTTTCCGGATCGTATACTGCACAAGACTCTACCGTTATCGACCCGCGGGAAGAGCATGCTCAGCTGCCGAGGTGCGGCGCCAGGCAATCCCCAGCAGGACCGCGACGTACAACTGAATCGCCGGAATCTGCAGCGGGTAGTCGGCGAGCGCATGCAGAAACAGGCCCGCAAGTGCGATCGCCACCGCGGCGTCAGTGGGGCCGCGCAGACGCGATGGCCGCAGCAGCCGCGCAAAGGCGCCGCCGATCAGCAGCAGCCAGAGTCCGACCCCCACCCAGCCCCACTCGACCGCAGACTGCAGCAGGTCATTGCAAGCGTAACTCCATTCGCTGACGCGGTTTCCCGGAATGTGGTCGGTGACGATCCAGTGCGCGTAAAGCTCCGGAATCCAGTGCGGCGATCGGGGGAAGAGCAGTTTGAAACTGCCGGGACCGGAGCCCCACAGCGGGTGGTCCGTCGACATCCCCCACGCGACCTCCGCCGCCAGCGCCCGGCCACTGTGTCGCCCCTGCTGCAGGTAATCCCACAGCGATCCGCGCTTGGTGGTCACCAGCAGCAGCGTGGCCGCCGCGACCGCGACGGCCAGCCCGACCAGGGCCAGCCGCAGGGGCAACCTCATGCGTTGCCGCGACTTAGCGATGACGACGCCGGTCCAGAGGAGGGCTGCGAGCAACTCCAGGGTGAGGATCAGCTGGGCTCCCCGCGAGATATTGAGGCAGAGGGCGACGATGCACAGCAGGGTGGCGGTGAGGGCCAGCAGGGTAGCGGCGCGGCGGCGCGTCTTGAAGGCGATAGCCAAGCCAAGAGGGATCATGAGGTTAAGGAAAGCCCCCGCGTTGCCATGGTAATCGAAGGGGCCAAAAACGGATTCCGGATGGCCGGGGTGGGTGGTCAGCAAGGGCAGCAGGTGCAATTTCTGCAGGATGCCAAAAAGCGCCACGGAGGCGGCGGTGGCGACCATGGTCTCCACGATGCGCCGCCGCCACAGCGCCTCGCGCGACAGGTCGCAGGCCACCCAGAGGAGGGCGAGCGAACCG